>CBIHMX010000029.1:0-11530 GCA_966211115.1 uncultured Gemmatimonadaceae bacterium
CTCGTGTTGTCACTGGCCGCGGCTTGCCTTGGCGCTGTGGTGGCGATGGCCGGGTTTCGCCTGCTCGTTTCGCAGTTGCCGCTTGGGAGTGGCGTCAGCGAAACGATGACGGCGGGAACTGCCGTGCCCACCATCGCCTTCGCTCTCGCACTCGTCATCGCCGGCGCAATTTCAATTGCGCCCGCGCGTGGCCTCCTCAAGCGACGTGTCGACCCTGCCCTGTCGCGTGAGCGGAGCGAATCCGGTCTCAGGCGCGGCACGCGGCGCTTTCAAACGGCCATCATCGCCGGCCAGATCACGTTCGCCATCATGCTCGCTGTGGGCGCCATGCTACTCGTCCGCTCAGTGGACCGGATTCGTGCGCTCGATCCGGGCTTTGTCGCGAGTGGCGTCACCACGTTCACACTCACAACGCGTGATGATGTTTCGAATGAGGTCACGACGCAGTTCCTGCGTGACGTCATCACCGGCACGTCGGCCCTGCCTGGTGTCACGGCGTCAGGGATGACCAACCGCCTCCCGGTGCGCGACTGGGGATACCAGAGCGTTGTATCCATAGAAGGCCGCCCCGACCTCGCGGACGCCAACCGGCCTAACGTCCTCTATCGAATCGTCTCGACAGGCTTTTTTGATGCGATGGGTATGCGGATCTTCGAGGGCCGCGGGATCGATGAGACGGATCGAGCGAATTCGGTGCCGGTCACGGTGGTCAGCGAATCCTTTGCGCGCGCCATGTGGCCCGGGCGGAGCCCCATCGGGAAACATGTGATCACGGCGTGGACCGGCACAAAGGTGGCGCGTGAGGTCGTCGGTGTTGCGCGCGAAACGCGGATGACGAGTATGACCGGTACGAATCCATACGTCATGTTCGTGCCGTTCGAGCAGTCCAACGGACGGACCGGAAGTGTGCTGGTGCTGCGCTCGACGAGACCTGCTGCCGCCCTCATTCCCGCGGTCAGGAGAGTGGTCGCTGATCTCGATCCGCTCGTCGCAGTGACGCGGGTCGGATCGATGGAAGGCGTGGTGGCGACTGCGCTGGCCCAACCGCTGCGGCTCCGCTTCTTCCTTGGCGTGTTCGCCGTGCTTGCCGTTCTGCTCTCGGCGGCGGGCGTGTACGGCACGGTGCGTTATGCCGTGGCACGCCGGCGCGCCGAGTTCGGGATCCGGATTGCACTGGGCGCGTCGCCGTCGCGGGTGGTGTCTGGCGTTGTGCGGCAGGCGCTCAGACCGGTGGTCATCGGAGCGTTCAGCGGGATCGTTGGCACACTGCTGCTGTCGCGCCTGATACGCGGGTTCCTCTACGAGGTGGCGCCGAGCGACGCGACGAGCATGGTTGTTGCGACGGGCTGTTTGCTCTCGGCCGCAATCATCGCGGCGCTAATGCCCGCGCTACAGGCAAGTCGGACGAGCCCGGCGGAATCACTGCGAGCGGAGTAGGACTCTCTCTGCTCTAACCGGAGCCTAACGAAGGTGCTTCGGGGCCCGACTGATGTGGCCGATCCCACCGCGACGAACGCGGAGGGCGAGGGGGGCTTTTCGAGCCTGACGTCTGCGGTCAGGCATCCGGCGGCGGCGGCGCATCGGTGTCGAGCAACTCCCGCGCGATGTCAGCGTCCGCGGCACGCACGATCAGCCGCACGGGGAACGCGAGGGCAAGACTGGGCAACGCCCCAGCCGCGGTGTCGGCCGACACCTGTGCCGGTATGCCGTTCGCTTCCAGACTCAAGGCCGCGACACGAGCGGTCAGCTCGTCGGAGTACGTGCGCAATACGACCAGCTCCTTCTTGTGCATCTCCAAACCTCGCGTGCCTTCTGAATGACCACGCCCAAGCGAATGTATGTATCCTGACGCACTGCCCATCGTAGCTTAATGCCTACTCGGTACAGCCGCAGACCTTGCGCCGGGAAGGTGCGGTGCATTTAACCTGTTGATTGCATAGCGGTTCGTGAAGCCAACCGGATACGAGCCGCCATAGACCACACGCCCGAATGCTTGCCCTCCTGAAGCTCTTGCAGTCACTGGTACGGACGCTGCACTCCGACGGCACGCCGGCGCAGATCGCCGCCGGCGTTGCGCTCGGCGCTGCGCTGGGACTGACGCCACTCCTCTCCCTTCACAACCTGTTCGTGGTTGCGGCGCTCGCCCTCCTGAACGTCTCGTTTGCGGCCGGCCTGCTGGGCCTCACCATCTTCGCACCCATCGGGTTCCTGCTCGATCCGGCATTCGACCGGGCTGGTAGCGCGCTGCTCCTGCGTGCCGAATCGCTGCGTCCGCTCTGGGAGTTCACGGACGGGACGCCCGTGGTAGCGTGGTTCAACTTCAATAACACCGTCCTGCTGGGGAGCATCGTGGGGTGGCTGGTGCTCTTCGTGCCGATCGCCCTCCTCGCGCGATTCGGAGGCGTGCGGTATCGCGCGACGCTCGGCGAGCGCATCGCGAAGACTCGCTTCTATCAGGGCATTCGTGCCTCGCGCGCCTACAACGTCTATCGCTGGTTCCGTGAGTAAACCCGACGACCTGGTGAAGGAGCGGAACGATTCCGCCCCCAAACGCTCGCGGGTCTTCCGTTGGCAGGGAGGCGCGTTCCTCCTCGTCATGCTGGCGCTCATTTTCACCTGGTGGCTCCTGTTCGGTGAACGAACCGTCAGGCGCAGCCTCGAGGAAGCCGCCACCACGTCCTTGGGCACGCAGGTCGACATCGGTACGCTGGACCTGAGGATAGCGGAAGGCGTCGTATCGCTCAGTGGTGTGGCGGTGGCCGACCCGTTTGACCGCACGCGCAACCTGGTCGACGCCGCCGACTCGCGGATCGAGCTCGAGATCGAGCCGCTGTTGGCGAAGAAGATCGTCGTTCGCAACGTGTCGGTTCGAGGCTTGCGCTTTGGTACCACGCGAGAGGTTCCCGCGCGGCCGGTGGACACGGCTGGTTTTGTGCCGCGCGCGTTGCGAGAACTGCGGCGTTTCCGCGAACAGATCGACGTCCCGCTTCTCTCGCTGACACCAATTGACACGATCCGATCGCTGGTGCTCGACCCGACGCAGTTGCGGACCGTGCAATCGGCCACGGCGTTCCGGAATCGTGCCGACTCGCTGCGCACGAACCTCGTGTCACGCGCCGAAGCCATCATGCGGACCAGCGTGATCGACTCGGGCGAAGCATTGATCGGTCGCCTGCGGACGCAGACGGTCCGCTCCCTCGGCGTTACCGGCACGATACGCGCGGTGCGCGACGTCAGGCGCCTGCTCGGCGAGGTGGATTCATTGCGCCGGGAAGTCGACGCGCTCCGGCGCGACACCGACACCGGCTTCGATTCCATCGTGACGGCGACCCGCGCCGTGAACGACGCGCGCCTCGCGGACTACGCATTCGCGCGCGGACTGCTCCGCCTGCCGGTGTTCGACGCGCCAAGCATTGGACCGGCGCTGTTCGGCGACGTCAGCATCTCGACATTCGAGAAGGCGAACTACTGGGTCTCGCTGGGACGACAGTACGCCCCGCCCGGCTTGCTGCCACGCCAGCGCCCGGGCGGTCGGCGCGTGAGACGCGCCGGCACCACCATCGACTTCGTGGAGCCCGGAGCCCTGCCCGACTTTCTCCTCCGCGACGCCAACGTGTCACTTTCGTTAGGTGACGACTTTGGCGCCGCGCAGGGCGAATATACCCTCGAACTCGTCGACCTGACGACTGCCCCTTCTTTGTTAGGCAGGCCAGCGACGTTCCGCCTCGTACGGGCGGGCTCGCAACCAACGGCCGCGTCGTTCGAAGTGAGCGGGTCGCTCGACCACACTGGCGCCGTGCCGCGCGATGTGGTGACTGTGCGGGCAGACGACGTCAGGCTGCCCGGGTTCGACCTCCCAGGCATCCCGCTGTCGCTGGTGCCGGGCGGTGCGGCGACGCGTCTCAGCTTCGAACTGCAGGGTGACAGTATCGCCGCTGCTTGGTCGGTGCGGGCCTCGTCGCCACAGTGGCTTCGCGACTCAGCGCGTACGCGCCCGCTGAATGCACTCGAGTCAATGGTTGTCGACGTGATCCAGCGTGTCCGAACGCTCGACGTGGAAGCGGAACTGACGGGCACGCTCCGTTCGCCGCGCCTGGCGGTGCGCTCGACCATCGATCGTCAGGTGGCCGCGGCGGTCCAGGGCGCTGTGGGGGAGAAACTTCGAGACGCTGAGCAGTTGGTGCGGGCGCGGGTCGATTCGTTAGCCGAGTCTGCGTTGGCTCCGGTGCGGACATACGTCACCGAGCTGCGCGCCGAGGCGGTCGCTCGCGTGGGAGAGGTCAACACGCGCGTCATGGCATTGCGGGAACAATTGCTGGAGCGGCTCCGCGCCCTGGGGAGCTAGGTGGAGATGCGGCGAGATGCGAGGCGATCCGGGTGATGCCAGTCCTTCAGGTGCTGGCGCCGGCTGCTGAACCCCGCTGATATTCAGTCGATGGCAGAAGCAGTCCTTGATTTCAGGCGCGCCCCGAAGAGCGATGCGTACCGGCAGGCCAGCGAAGCGCTCGGCAACCTGCTGGAGGGTATCGATGACCCGATTGCGGCCATGGCCACCGTCAGTTCCGTGCTGCATCACGGCTTCGGCTTTCTCTGGACCGGTTTCTATAGAGTGGTGACGCCTACCATGCTCCGCGTTGGTCCCTATCAGGGAACGATCGGCTGCATGGACATCGCATTCGGCAGGGGCGTTTGCGGTACTGCCGCCGCTAGTCGGAGAACGGTCATCGTACCAGACGTGAATCGCTTTCCGGGTCACATCGCTTGCGATGCGCGGGCGCGATCCGAAATCGTCGTACCGGTCATCAACGCTTCGGGCGCGCTCACCGCTGTCCTGGATATCGATTCTGAATCAGTGGCCACGTTCGACGACGATGATGCACAAGGGCTGGAAGACATCGTCGCGAAGTTCCTGAAATAGCCTTCGGCTCGTCCAGCCAGGGCTTGCACTGGATCGGCGTTGATTGCGCCGGACGAAAGACAGCCCCTGCGTTCAATCCTCGTGTCTCTGGTCGGGATATCCTCCGTGCAGGTCGGCGGACTTCCTCCCACCATCCTTCACGAGGCCTTACGCAATGCATTCTCACCATGCCATGCTCGATACGTCGGCTCGCGAGTCAACCTCGGAGGTCGTGATCGATCTCGAGGCGCGGCCTGCCGACGTGGAAATCGCCCCGGGTCGCACCATCCGCGCCTGGACATACAACGGACAGCTCCCTGGTCCAACGATCGAAGCTCGGGTTGGCGATACGGTCGTCGTCCGCCTGACGAACAACCTCGAGGAGCCGACAACGATTCACTGGCATGGCGTCCGGTTGCCGGCGGCTATGGATGGCACCCAGGTGGTACAGCAACTCGTCGCGCCCGGTGAAACGTTCGAGTACCGGTTCACGGTTCCTGATGCGGGCACGTTCTGGTACCACTCGCACCACAACGAGACGGTGCAGATGGAGCGCGGGCTATACGGCGCGCTGGTCGTGCGCGAAGACAGCGAGGTTGCCGTCGATCGTGAGCGTGTGCTCGTACTCGACGACATGAAGCTGAAGCGCAATGGCGACTTTGCCAGCTTCGGCGGGTGGATCGAGCAGCATACGGGCCGGGAAGGCAATGTGCGACTCGTGAGCGGCCGGGTCGAACCCGAGCTGGAGGTGGCCGCGGGGCAGGTCGAGCTGTGGCGTGTGATCAATGCGGCGAGCGCGCGGTTCGTGCTGCTGTCGTTAGGTGGCCGGGAATTCTCGCTGCTGGGCACCGGCGGCGGACTGGTCGAGGCGCCGCAGCGGATGACGGAGGTGCTCCTGCCTCCCGGCGACCGTGTCGACATCGCCGTCGGTCCGTTCGCGGAAGGCGAGGTCATACCAGTCGACTCGGCTCCGTACGATCGTCACACCGGGAAGAAGAAGGTCGAGCGCTTTGCGACGGTCCGCGTCTCGACGCGCAAACCCTCGGTCGCGATGATTCCGGAACACCTCCGCTCCATCGAACCGCTCGCCCCCGCCGATGCGACGCCGACTCGCGTCGTGACGATGTCCGAACGCCTCAGTTTGCGTCGTGGCACCGACTTCATGATCAACGGGGAGATGCATCACGACGACGCACCGGTCACGGTCGGCGAGCTCCAGGTCTGGGACGTGGTCAACGCCTCGCACATGGACCATCCGTTTCATCTTCACGGCTTCTTCTTCCAGGTCCTGAGCGTCAACGGTGAAGAACCGCGCTTTCGCGCCTGGCGCGATACCGTCAACGTCCCGCCGAGAGGCCGGGTGCGGATTGCCTGGATGCCTGACAACCGGCCCGGATACTGGATGTATCACTGCCACATCCTGGAGCACCATGCCGGCGGCATGATGGCGAACTTTGCGGTGGTAGCTGCAGGCGAACCAAGCGCTCCGATGGCACACCACAGTTGCCACACGTAACAGGAATTTACCACGCCAGCTTTGTCTCCATGAGACTAACGGACTACAGCGTTAGGCCTAATCCAGAGAATCTCCCCTAGTGAGCAAGCACGCGTAGAAGGGCTCGCGCAGGGCCTTCAGCAGTCGTTGGCCGGGACGTCCCGTGACTTCATGCCCGAGGCGCTTCTGCTCCGACTTGACCGCTGCGCGCGTTTCCGGCGTCAGCACACCACTCGGCGACCCCACATCGTGACCGAGCGCGGCAAGGAGCTGCTGCAGTTCGCGCCGCTCAGCGCGTGACAGGCCGAGATCATCCGTCGGCCATGGCGTAGCGAAAGGGGCGCCGCCGCGCAGCCGGTCGGCCAGGTGCGCGATTGCGAGGGTATACGCCTCGGAAGCGTTGTACCGGTAAACGGTGGTGAAGTTGTCGAACACGAGAAAGGCCGGACCCTGAGGTCCAGCCGGTAGGTGCAGGCCACCGCGTGTCGTCGACGGCAGGTCAGCCGTTGCGAGCGGAGTTCCGTCAACCTGGCGAAGCCCTCTCGCGACCCACGTCGAGATGGTTCTCCGCACGCGCCGCCCTTCCCCGCGCGCATTGAATCCGTCAGGCAGGCGGACCTCCACTCCCCACGGAATCCCCGGCCGCCACCCTCGCTGGCGCAGGAAGTTGGCCGCCGACGCCATGGCATCGCCCTCGTTATGCAGGATGTCGCGCCGGCCATCACCGTCGAAGTCGACCGCGAGCCATTCGTACGTCCCCGGCATGAACTGCACCTGGCCAAACGCGCCAGCCCAGGAGCCGAGGAACCGATCGCCGTCGATGTCGCCTTTTTGTACGGCTCGTAAGGCAGCCAGGAACTCTCCCCGGAAGTACGCCTGGCGCCGGCCTTGGCAGGCCAGCGTCGCCAGCGATCGCAAGACGTCGAAGGTGCCCGTGCCGCGCCCGAAGTTGCTCTCGATGCCCCAGATCGCGACGACCACGGCTGGGTCGACATGGTACTGTCGCTCGATGGCCTCCAGCATTTCGGCGTGTTCGATCATCAGGCGTTGGCCATCGGCGATGCGTTCGTCGTCGACCATCACCGCGATGTAGTCCCAGATCGGGAGCGAGAATTCGGGCTGGGATTGCTGCTGCGCCATGACCCTCGGGTCCGGCTGGAGTCCGCGCGCGTAGCGTTCCCAGGTGTCGACCGTCAGGCGCTTGCCCTGTGTCGTTGCGCGGATGGACGTCAGGCACCGCGCGAAGTCGGCGTCCTGCGCCAACACACCCGCGGGAAGCAAAGCGAATCCAAGGGCTATCCACCGCATGATCGCAATCTGTGACGTGACACCGCCCCACCGCCAGCCGCAACTTATCGTTAGGCGAAGTAGACATCACCGTACAACGAGGGTACCGTACCACTGGTCCGGGCACGTGGGCGGCGAGTTGCGATCAACGGCCTGAATCTCAACCGTACCAGTTGAATGGGCAATCCGTTCGGCACGAACGTCCTCGCAGTGGAAACAGCGAGGGTGTTCGATCGGTCACGGCTGCGCACGCTCTGTGAGATCGTGAGACGCATCGTTTCGCGGCCACCCCTTGCATGCCGTAAACGCTTGCATTAAATACTGAACCGTATGGTTCAGTATTTGACGACCCGACTTGATACTTCATTCGCCGCGCTCTCCGACGCCACACGGCGGGGCGTTCTGGAGCGGCTCGGACGAGCCGACGCTTCAATCACGGACCTGGCCGAGTCGTTCCACATGACGCTCACGGGCATGAAGAAGCACGTCGGCGTTCTGGAGCAGGCGGGGCTCGTCACCACGAAGAAGATCGGGCGCGTGCGGACGTGCCAGTTGGGCCCGCGCCGCTTGGAGGAAGAGACGGTGTGGCTCGAGCGGTACCGCCAGCGCTGGGACGAACGCTTCGACGAGTTGGACAACGTTGTCGAGGAACTGACACGAAAGGAGAAGAGCAATGAACGCAAGAATCGAAAGTAAGGGAGGCTTCGTGAAGAGCCGCACCACGGTGGAACGGAAGTCGGACCGTGAGGTGGTTGTCACCCGGACCATCAACGGCCCGGCGCGCATCGTGTTCGAGGCATTCACAAACGCCGAGCTGCTCCAGCGTTGGTGGGTGCCGAAGTCGATGGGAATGACCCTGCTGTCGTGCGAGGTGGATGCTCGTGTCGGTGGCAAGTACCGCTTGGTTTTCGACGCCAGCCCCGAGCCTGCCGCGTTTTTCGGCACGTATGTCGAAGTGAAGCCGTACTCGCGCCTCGCGTGGACCAATGACGAAGGTGGCGAGGGCGGGTCGGTCACCACGGTGACTTTCGAGGAAAAGGGCGGCAAGACGCTGGTCGTCCTGCAGGAGAGCTATCCTTCGAAGGAAGCGCTCGACGCTGCCGGCACCGGATCCGCCGATGCCATGCTCGAGACGTTCGATCAGCTGGACGAGCTTCTCGTCGCCCTCGGTGAGAGCTCGGGACAGTAACAGCGATGTGGATGTCGCTCCGTCGGGTGCCGACATTCGGGATGCTTGTCTGCGGCCTACCCAACGACCGGGCCCGCGGGGTGGGGCTCGGTCCGCCGAAACAAGAGTTCGCGATCCGGGCCGAAAATGATCGCGCTGACTGCTCCAGCAGCATCGACGCGCTGTTCGCGAGCACTGGGCCCGCCGGTATCCATTCCGCGGCTACGTACAATTCCACTCCTTGGTTTCAGCCGCCTGCAACCGTTTCTTCACTTGACGGTCTAGTGGTGGCGTGAAACATTCACGGTCATGATCGATCGCCTCCGCTACCGGCTGCGCGCCTTCTTTCGCCGGGGATTGCTCGAACATGAGATGCAGGACGAGATGCGCCGGCATCTGGAGCGGCGCACGGAGGTGTTGGTCGAACGCGGGATGACACTGGACGACGCACGGCTCGCCGCCCGCAAGGAATTCGGCAACGTCGGTGTGCTGCAGGAGGAGGCCAGGGACGCGCGCGGCACGCAGTGGCTCGACAGCCTGCTCGGCGATATCCGGTTTGCGCTGCGCCATTTTCGCCGGCGCCGGCTCGCCACCGCGACGATCGTCGCCGTGCTCTCGCTCGGCATCGCCGTCCATGCGTTCGAGCTCTCATTGCTCCGGATCATCACCCGCAGGCCGCCGCCGGGCATCTCTCCGTCGGTGCCGCTGGCGCGCGTGCGTGGCATCTCCCGGCCCGCGGATCAGCCCGAGTGGGGCGGACGGTGGATGTCCTATCAGGAGGCGCAGCGGTTCGCCGCGCTCGACAACGTCTTCGCGTCCGTCGCGCTCGAGGCTCGGTCCAGGGTCGTTCTGGGATCCGGGGACAACGAGCGTGTGGTGACCGTCCTCTTCGTCAACGACGACTACTTCCGCACGCTGGGCGTCAGCGTTCGCCGCGGACCCGGACTGCCTCGGTTGGGAACAGACGGGTCGAGTACCGAGCTGGTTGCCGTCGTTTCGGACGCGATGTGGGACCGCGAGCTCGGGCGGCCGGACACGGCCGGCCAGTCGATCCTCATCAACGGACGTCAGGTATACGTCGCCGGCGTCGCGCCTCCTCGCTTCACGCAGATGGTGACCAGCGACGATCCCGACCTCACTCTGTGGATGCCGCTGGCGAACAGGCCCGTCGTCCTCGCCGCGAGTGGAGCAACGGCTTTTGCGCTCGCGTCGCCCGATTCGGGCCTCTTCGAAATCGTCGGCCGGCTCCGCGACGGAATGACCGCGGATTCGGCTTCGCGCGCCGTGCGAGTCGTGTCGGCGGCGGTCACGGGCGCGATTGCCCAACCGACGTCGCCCGATGCGCCTCGCATCCGGTACGATGCGAATGCGGTGTACCTGCGCGGCGTCACCGACTTGGAGTCGGACCTGCCGCTCGCCACCGGCCTCTGGGGGATCGTGAGCTCGCTGATCCTTCTCGTGGTGTGCACCAATATCAGCGGGCTCATCGCCGCCTCGGCTGCCACGCGCGGCCACGAGATCGCCGTGCGGCTCTCGCTCGGCGCCTCACGCCGGCGGATCGTGCGCCAGCTCCTCACCGAAAGCGTCATCCTGTCGATAGCCGGCTCCAGCCTCGGGCTCTTCATCTACTGGGCGGCGTTCAAGGTTGCCGGCACGTTCCCGGAAGCGCAGTACTACGCGCCGGACGCGGGAACGCTGGCGCTGACGCTGGTGAGCGCGTTCGCGGTCGGCATCCTGTTCGGCCTAACGCCAGCGCTGCACGCGGCGCGCGGTGAGGTCCGAGGAACGCTCAGCACTTCGGGGCAGAGTGTGACCGGTCCGTCGCGTCTCCAGCGCACGCTCGTGACGGCGCAGATCACGCTCACGCAGCCCTTGCTGGTCGCGATCGGATTTGGCGTAGGGACCATTCTGATCAACGCTCCGAAAGAGCTGCCCGAAAGCGTCCAGGAGCAGGTGTTGAGGTTCACCGTCAACTACGACGCAATCGCCGGCGGACCGCAGGACAAGGACGCGGCGATGCAGCGCATGGTCGCGAGGATTCGCGAGACGCCAGGCGTCGTGAGCGTGCTTCCGGACGCCATAAAGTACTGGGAGGGGAAGTTCTCGGTGCCAGAGGGCGATCGGGTCGCTGGACCGGAGGGCGGCAAGCAGGTCGTCGGGAATGTGGGGTATTACATCGTGCAGCCGGGCTTCTTCAAGCTGCTCGACGTTCCGCTGCTCGCCGGCGACGATAAAGTCCTCGATGACTCGATGCGAACCGTGGTGATCGGTGCTGATCTCGCGCGGTCGCTGCTGGGAGTCGCCAACCCCGTCGGCCGCTATATCGAAGCTGCGCCGCCAGGAGAGGAGACGCGCCGGTATCTCGTGACCGGCGTCTACGACTCGCGCCTCATCGGCGAGACAGACCAGCCCGTCCTCTATCGCCCCGTGCGTAACTGGTGGCCGCAGCGATACGTCGTGCGCACGTCCATGCCCGCCGAGGAGCTCATGATCCCGATCCGCCGCGCCATTCGGGCCGAGCTGCCGACGGTGCCGATCGAGTCATGGAAGACGATGGCCCAGGCCACGGGGTCGCAAGGCGTTCCACGCACGGTGGTCGCCGTGATTATCGGAACGGTGACGATCGTCCTGCTCATCTCGTGCATCGGGCTGTATGGCGTGGTCTCGCTCGCGGTCCTCCAAC
>CBIHMX010000030.1:0-11432 GCA_966211115.1 uncultured Gemmatimonadaceae bacterium
CGAACGGGAATCCACGGCCTGTATTCACGAAGTCCGCGAGAAGTCGCCATCCGTGAAGGTAGCCGGCGAACCTCCCTGACCTAACGACGCTACCCATCCACGAGGGCGCCACAGACACCCGGGGTGCAACGGTCCCTGACAACCTGAGCACGGCACATCACGCTTCAGGTGCAGCACGCCCGGCGCGTGTCTTGCTTGCGTCCGGCTCGCCACACCACGCGGCGGACCCGGCCACATTGCAACACCAACGTGATATGCACGACCCAGCCCGGTTGGAACTTTCCGCTTCGCACGGTGGATCGAACTTCGCCCCCGTGTCGCGTTCGGGTGGACGGATCTGCGTCTATTCGCGACAACCGCGGCGACTTGGTGTTCCCAAGGAGAGCTCACCATGACTACCAGGGTTTTTCGGCCGGAATTCCTGCGGCCGCTACTCGCGCCAGCCGCAGTCGCCCTGGCGCTCCTCATGCCGGGGGTTGGCCAGGCACAGTATTTCGGCCGGAACAAGGTGCCGTACGAGCGCTTCAAGTTCGAGGTGCTGCGGACGCCCCACTGGGACGTCCACTACTACAACGAGGAAGAAACCACCGCGCGCGACGCCGCCCGAATGCTCGAGCGGTGGAACACCCGGCTGTCCGGTGTGCTCGCGCATCCGCTCTCCAAGCGGAAGCCAGTCATCCTTTACGCGGATCACCCGGACTTCCAGCAGACCAACGTCGTCAGTGGAACACTGACCGAAGGAACGGGCGGTGTCACTGAATCGCTCCTCGACCGCATGGTCCTTCCGATGACCGGCTACTACTCGGAGACGGATCACGTGCTCGGTCACGAAGCGGTGCACGTCTTCCAGTACGACATCGCCAACAAGCTCGGAAAGGTCATGGATTTCAGCCGGATGCCGCTCTGGTTCGTCGAGGGCATGGCTGAATACCTCTCGGTCGGTCCCGAGGACGCGCACACCGCGATGTGGCTCCGCGACGCGCTCCAGCGGAACGACCTGCCCACCATCGATGACCTTACTTCCAGCGGCCGCTATTTCCCCTATCGCTACGGCGAAGCCCTCTGGGCGTACATCGGTGGCACGTTTGGCGACGAGAAAGTGCACCAGGTCTTCCGGGCATCGCTCGAGCAGGGGATCGACCAGGCCATCGTCAGGACGTTAGGCATCCGGTCCGACACGCTGTCGAAACGGTGGCACGACGCCATTCGCCAGGCGTACGGCCCGCTGCTCGCCGGTCGGACCACCCCGCGTACCACGGGAAAGACGCTGATCGCGCCGGAGCCGGATCGCCCCGAGTATTACGTCGGCCCGGCCATCAGTCCGGACGGCAAGAACGTGGCGTACTTCCACAGTGGCGTGCGCGGCGTTGAACTGAAGCTCCTCGACGCGGCAACCGGCGAGGACCTTGGCACGCTGTCATCGCCAGGGCTGTCCACGCGCTTCGACGCGCTCAGCTTCCTCTATTCCGCCGGCAGCTGGTCGCCCGACGGACAGCGGCTGGCGTTCGTGTCGTACTCGGACGGCGACAACGAGATCGACATCGTGAACATGGCGTCCCGTGACATCGAGCAACGCATCAAGCCGGCCAATATCGGCGCGATCAGCACGGTCTCGTGGTCGCCGGACGGATCACGGCTCGCGTTTTCGGGCATGGTGGGCGGAGTCAGTGACCTCTACCTGTACGAGTTTTCGACGGGCATGACGCGACGCCTCACGAACGACCTGAACGCGGACATGCAGCCCGCTTGGTCGCCGGATGGGTCGACGATCGTGTTCGTCACCGATCGGGCGTCCCCTCAACCTGAAGGCATGGCGCCCGGATCCGACTTCCGGCGCCTTTCCCATGCGCCGCTGCGGCTCGCGCTCATCGAGGCGACCACGGGCCGGGTGCAGGTGCTGCCGGGATTCAGCGGCTCGAAGCACATCAGCCCGCAGTTCACGGCCGACGGCAAGTCGGTGCTGTTCCTCTCGGACCGTGGCGGTTACACCGAGCTGTATCGCATCGACATCGCGTCACGGGCGTTCTTCCAGGTCACGCGCACGTCGACGGGCGTCAGCGGCATCGCCGCCACATCGCCGGCGCTCAGCGTGGCGCGTGAAACGGGGACCGCGGTGCTCTCGCTGTTCGAGCAGGGTGGCCTGATGATCGCTTCACTCGCCCAGGCCGAGACGATGGGTGAACCGGTGACGGCGCCTGACGTGGCAGCCGAAACAGTCGCGTTGCTGCCCGGAGGACGTGCCGGCCCGAACGCGGTCGTCGCGAACTACGTCGACAACTACGCGGTCGGCCTCCCTTCCGACACGACCATCGCCAGCCGCGACTACAAGCCCGGCTTGAAGCTCGCGTACATCGGACCGCCGTCGCTGGGTGTCGGCATCGGCGGGCCCTTCGGCACCACCGTGCAGGGCGGTGCTTCGGCCTACTTCTCGGACCTGCTCGGCAACCATTTCCTGGGCGTCGCGGCACAGGCGTCAGGCACGCTGCGCGATCTAGGCGGTCAGGTCCTGTATATCAACTCGGAACGCCGCTGGACGTGGGGCCTGAGCGCCGAGCGTTCGCCGTATCTCTACGCGTACACGACGGCTTCGACCACCTCCCTGGATTACATCCTCGAGCATGTTGCGGTCACCGGAGGGTCGGTGCTCACGCAGTATGCACGGAACTCGAACACCCGCCTGGAGTTTAGCGCAGGCTACCAGAATTACAGCTTCTATCGAGAGGCGCGGTCGCTGATTGACGAGGGGGCCACCATCGAGCTGCCCTCACCGGAGCCGCTGGGACTCGGGAGTGCGTCGATCGCCTACGTGGGCGATGACGCCACGATGGGCTTTACCTCGCCGATTGCCGGGTCGCGCTTCCGGTTCGAGGCCACGCCGACGATCGGGTCGCTGAACTACCAGACGTACCTCGCCGACATGCGTCGTTATGCATACCTGCGGCCGTTCACGTTTGCGCTGCGCGGGTTGCACTTCGGCCGGTATGGCCGGGATTCGGACAGCCAGCGTATCGGCGCCATCTTCATTGGTGACCCCACGCTGGTGCGCGGCTATTCGTACGACTCGTTCGACGGGTCCGAGTGCACGCAGGGGACGGGTTCGCTCAGCGAGAGCTCCTGTCCACAGTTCGATCGGCTCCTCGGCAGCCGGGTAGGCATCTTCAACGCCGAACTGCGCCTGCAGGTGTTTGGCCAGTACGGCATGGGTCTGTTCGACACGCCGTTCCCGCCGCTCGAGATTGCCCCGTTCTTCGACGCCGGCGTGGCGTGGTCAGGCGCCAGTGCTCCCGAATGGTCGTTCGACCGAAGTTCCTCGGATCGGACGCCGGTCATGTCGGCCGGTATCACGTCCCGGCTGAACCTGTTCGGCTTCGCCATCTTCGAAGTCTTCCACGCACGCCCATTCAACCGGCCAGGCCGCGGCGGCGTCTGGGGATTCTCGTTGCAGCCTGGATGGTGAACTCGTGAGGTCGTGAAGGCGTGAGGTCGTGAGGTCGATTTGACCCAAGTGGGTCAAAAGCCGCCAGGGGGCCCGTCACTTCGGTGGCGGGCCCGATTCACGTTAGGTGCGGTCCTGCCGACTCTGCCTCTGCCTCGCTCCATCCGCTCCTGTCCACGACCGAAATGCCGTGCTCAACGACAAATGCGAACACCTGTGCTCGCAAACCTCAGGGAATTTCGGTGGGTATCAGTATGAGGAAGCATCCTGATATCGGGCTTTGGCTCCAGCGGGCTGTTCCGCTGAACTACATCGCGGTTGAGCCAGGGCCCGCCCGATCCAGCGTCCCTCCGGGGACGCCGAACCGCGAGGGAACGATGGCCACTACACGGAAGCCTAACGCTCATGAAACGCACCGCATCCTGCTGATCGAGAGCGACCAGCGGGATGCCGATCGCGTAGCCCAGGCGCTGCGCTACAACTCGCATTACCCGGAGATCAAGCGCGTCGAGTCGACGCCCGAACTGGCCGAGGCGCTGGATTCATTCGACCCGGACATCGTGCTGTCCGGCAACGCCGAGGGGATCGATGCGCGCGAGGCGCTGCACATGTCGCGCGAGAAGCACCCGGAAACACCGTTCGTGCTGCTGCCGGAGAGTGTCGACCGCGCCGTGGTCGACTCTATCCGGGCCGGCGCGGCGGACTTCGTCAGCAAGAGCGAGCTCGACCGGCTGCCTAACGCCGTGGACGCCGCGCTGGCGGAACGCGCGCCGCTCCGGAAACTCTCGCGCCGGCAGCGCGAGGTGTTCCGCATGCTCGCCGGTGGCGTCACGATGCGCGACATCGCGACCCGCCTCGGCCTCTCGCGCAAGACCGTCGAAACGCACCGCGCGCAGGTCATGGCCCGACTGGGCGCCCGGCACGTGCCGGAACTGGTTCGGCTGGCGATCCGCTTGGGGATCGTTTCCAGCGACGATTGACGTTGCGAACGATGTTCGTTGCGAACGATCCCCTTGCGAACGATATCCGCGGACGGGCGGAACACGGACTGCACGGATCATGGGAAGACCGCGGGTACTGCTTGATGAATAGCGGGTCACCTGTAGGACTTTCATCGTACTCGGTGTCCCGCTATTCACCAAAAGCTTGATGCGGCAGCAGTGGCCCGCTCTGTGTTCGACTGATCACCAATGTTAGTTCAACGGTCGGCCACCCCGGTTGATCGGCGGCCTCGTTCCGGGCGCGCGCATACCACGTCCGTCCGGGCGGATCCGGCCATCCTGGCCGCGCATACGCGGACGCATGCGATCGCCCCGGAAGCCACGTTCCCCACGCACCCCACTTCGACGCCCAGCCTCAAAACCGCGGCGTTCGGCGGTGCGTTCACGAACGCGAACGCGTTGCGAATCGGTCAGCACCGACATGGCGGCGGCGCGGGCCGTGGAATCGTTGCGGACGATCACGCGTCGCAGTGCACGCATCGAGTCACCTTCCGCTCGATAGGCGGCAATCTCCTCTTCCGACGAGGCGCGGTTGCGCGGCCGAAGGGAATCGAGTCGCGACCGGAGCTGCTGGCGTACGACCTGGTTGCGTTCCAGCAGGCCTCGCTCGATGGAATCGAGCTGCACGAGCTGGCGGCCGGTGAGGTTCAGCTCACGCCGCATGTCGATCAACGGCGCCACCGGATTCCCGGCGCCCATCCGGTTCATGCGAGGACCACCACCTCGCTGCGCCTGCGCCGCGAGCGGGACCAATAGCGTCAGGGGTGCCGCGGCAACCCGGAAAGTTGTATTCACCATCGAGAACTCCATTGGGAAACGTGTTGCCAGGATAGACGCCACGATCTCGGCGTCGTTAATCCGGCGTCTTTCCCTTTGGAGCTGGTGCTGTCTGCGCCGGTGGACGCGGGAGGCTCGGCGCCTTGTCGATGGCGAGTCGCAACGTCGCTTCCGCCCGCGCCCGCACCCGGAGTTCAGTCCGCGAAGCCCGTACCGACATCGCTTCGGCACGATGCACCTGGCCGGAAAGGTTCACGCCGTCCGTCAGTGCACGGTTGATGTTCTGCTCCGCCAGTTCCGTCAGGCGACCGATGAGTTCCGCCTCCGACACCCGAACGCGCGCGCGCAGGAAGTTGCGCATCTCCTCGCCCGCCAGCCATTCGAAGCCCCGCACGAGCAGGTTGGCGCTGCCAACGTCGACATCCAGGTCCGGGACATACAGCTCGCGGCGGTCACGGTCCAGCGCGGGCGTCCCCGTGAACCAGAGGCGTCCGCGCACCGCGCCGCTCAGCGTGATGCCCAATGCCAATCGCCCGGCGCCGATGCCCATCACTTCCACCGCCTCGACCTTCAGCGTGCGCCCGGCCTGCTGGAATTCACGCCCCACGAGCACCTGGCCCAGCAACGCATTCGCCACCGGGTACGAAAGCGACCCTTCGAGCGCAACGTGTGCCCCTTCACCTACCCGCGTCATCGGGCCCAGTCGCGGCATCGGCGTCATGAGCTCGAACTCGTTAGGGTACGGCCCGGTGATCACGCGCGGCGACGCCACCAGGCGCAACCTCGCGATGACCGTATCCCGGATTGCCGTGATGGGCCCCAGCTCGGCGCTGGTGGGACTGATCAGCATGTATACGCTGTCAGTGAAGCGCACCGGCCGTTGCATGTTGCGCCAGATCTGCTCGAATCGCGTGCGCGAATCCCAGCGCGCGACCCCGTCGTCGATCTTCGACAATCCCTGCTCTAGCAGTTGCCGCGTCGCCGCGATGACGCGATCGGTGACGTCGATTCGAAAGATCGATACCCGGCAGCGATCCCGGGAGGTATTCGTGACCGGCTCGAGTCGGCCGATGCGGGTTCGCGTTCGCAGCCGCCAATCGGGCGTGATGTTGACGGTCGACACCAGCGTCGCCGCGACGCGTGGCCGCGGCACGCCGCCGGTGCCGCACGCCGCGCTGACCGTCGGTCCGATCAACGGCAGGTACCAACCCCGCGCTTCATATTCAATGACCGTCGAAAGGGATACCGTTCGACCATCGACTTTCAGATCGAACGGGGTCCGCGATACGGCAAAGGCAAAATGGGCCCGCCGGTTGTTACCGGCCTGGATCCGCTGGTTGATGTCGCCATACGAACGCGGGATCGCAAGCTCGAGCGAGTCCAGCGCGTCGGACATGTCATACGTGATCGGTGCCTCGACCACCGACACCGGCAATGGCGGCGCCGAGTCCGGCAGGTCCGCGGAGAGCACTGGTGGCGGCGCGTTGATCGCCAGCGGGTTCGAGATAGTGTGGTATGTGTACCAGCCCGCCGCGCCAAGCAAAACGAGCAGTACCACCGCGACGGCCTTGCCGATCGGGTGCTTCAGCTCCTGCCTGGCACGGTGGACCGCGTGGGTTGCGGTGTCCTGCAGCTTCCGGGAAAAGCGCACCCGCTACGGTGCACCCGTGCACGGCAAAGCGACAGGATGCGGCGCGGTTGCCCTCCGCCGGAAGGGCGTGCCGGGTAAATTGCACGGATGCAACTGCTCGTCATCAGGCACGCGATCGCCATGGAACGGGAGGATTTCGCGAAGAGCGGCCGGCCGGATTCCGACCGGCCCCTCACCGACACCGGCCGGCGTCGCATGCGAAAGAATGCGCGGGGGCTGCAGCGCATCGCACCCCTGCCGGACGTGATCGCCACCAGCCCATGGCTGCGGGCGGCCGACACGGCGCGGGTGGTGGCCGAAACGTTAGGCGTCGAACGCCTGGAGACCATCGACGAGATGACGCCCGATCATCACCCGCGTGACCTGGCGGCGTGGCTCAACGCCAATGGCGACGTTCCTGTCGTCGCGGTGGTCGGCCACGAACCACACCTCGGCGAGCTGGTGACGTGGCTCCTCGGCGGTGAAGGCTCGAAGGTGGAGTTCAAGAAGGGCGGAGTCTGCCTGCTTCGCATCGACGGCGGCGCCGGAGCGGGATCGGCGGTGCTCCAGTGGCACCTGACTCCAGCGCAGTTGCGTGCCCTCGCCGACTGAGCAGCGCTTGACGTTCGACGCGTCGATCCTGGACGATACGGCGGCGCGATCGGCCCGCCTCGTCGCCCTGTCACTCATCGAGGACCTGGCGCGACAACGTGAGCGACTCAGCGCCGAGCGTGACAGCGAAACGCTGCACGACTTCAGGGTAGCACTGCGCCGGTTGCGCAGTTGGCTGCGCGCGCTGGCCCCTTCCCTCGAGGGGAGCCTGCCACGCGCGTGCGTCCGCCGGCTCGGCCGGATGGCGCGCGAATCGAACGCCGGCCGTGATGCCGAAGTGCTTCTCGCCTGGCTGGCGACGACCGAACCGGAACTCTCGGCGCGCGACCACCGCGCCGTGAAGTGGCTCATCGAGCGATTCCAGCGGCAGGAACGCGAAGTCGAATCAGACCTCGAGGCGCGCCTGAAGCGTGACTTCCAGCGTACGCGCGAGCGACTCGAGGATCGCCTGTCGATGTATCGCATCGACGTGCATGTGCACGGCGGCGTTCGCGAGCCGCTGTTCGGTTCCGTGATCGCGCATCTCGTTCGCGACTCGGCCGACGGCCTGCGGCGACGGATCAAGCGCTTGCGTTCGGTGGACGATATCGACGAAGCGCACCAGGCGCGTATTGCCGGGAAGCGACTGCGGTACCTGATCGATCCGATTGCGCCTCATGTGGCGGGCGGTCCGGAACTGCTCAATCGCCTGCGCAACCTGCAGAACATCCTCGGCGACCTGCATGATGCGCATGTCTGGCTGAGCGTGTTGCGTCACGTCGTCGCCGACCTCGCCCTCGAGGAGGGACGACAGATGGCGAGCGCGATCACCGAGCAGGAAAGGCGTCGCAAGAAGCGGAGCGGTCCACCGCGGAGCGGCCTGGTATCGCTCGGCCGGCTCGCGCACGAACGTGCCGGTGTCGCGTTCGATCGCTTTGTTACGCAGTGGATGGAAGGCGGCGCGAAGGGATTTTATCGGGACATCGCCGAGCTCGCGGAACGTCTCGACGCCCACGCACCGTCGGAGATGGAGATCGAGCGGAAGTACCTGTTGAAGGGACTCCCGGAGAACATGCCCGGCGCGGACACGCTCGTCATGGAGCAGGGATATCTGCCCGGCGCGAGACTGGTCGAGCGGTTGCGCGCGGTGCAGGTCGGCGAACGCCGGACGTACTACCGGACGGTGAAGGTCGGCGCGGGTCTCGTCCGATCGGAGCTCGAGGAAGAGACGACCGACGATGTGTTCCGGAAGATGTGGCCGCTGACGAAGGGGAAGCGGCTGACCAAGCGACGCCATCGCGTGCCCGACGGTGCGTTCACGTGGGAGATCGACGAATTCACGGACCGGAAGCTCGTGCTGGCCGAGGTCGAGCTGCCGGATGCTGACACGGAAGTCAGGATCCCGGAGTGGCTGCAGCCATATGTCGATCGTGAGGTAACGGGCGAGGTCGAGTACCTGAATTCGACGCTGGCGCGATAGCGTTGGCAAAGGCTGGAGCCGTTCGATCCCGGCCTCCCGCGGTCCACGTTCACTTCAGAACGCTTCACCTATCCCGACGCTGACGCCGAACGTGCCGCGGCCGATTCCGAGGTCCAGGCGTGCGACGGTGCGTTCCCGCGGCGACAGCAGGTAGCGCAACCCGGCGCCCGCGGACGGATACCATGCACCCGAGGCGACGGCGCCTAACGTGGCGGCCACCGTGCCGGCGCCGGCAAAGGCCACGGCGCCGACGCGGCGCCAGTGACCGGAGCGCAGTTCCACCTGCCCCGTCAGCGCATGCCGGTCGCGAAAGCGCCCGCGGGCATATCCGCGCATCGCGGTATCCGCGCCGATCATCGGCAGGAGGTCGAAGGGCAGGTAGCCGGCCGTGCCATCGTACTGGAGCTGCCAGGCGATGACTCGATCTTCACCTAACGATTGATAGCGCCGGGCGTCGGTCGTCAGGCGACTGATCGCACCCGGCGTACCGCGTTGCCAGGACAGCGACGGCAGCACGCGCACGTAGGATCCACTGCGGGGCGAGCCGCTGTTGTCGCGCGAGTCGATAACGACGCCGAGAAACACCGAACCGACCGCACTGCCCGACGGCCGCGGTACCGGCGTCAGCGACGGATCGAGCGCCGGTTCGATGTCCCGCGCGTGCGCCCGGACGTATCGCGCGCCGCCGTGGAGGTATACGGGTCCGCGCCAGCGCCGTTCAGTGAACAGCTGCACCGTTGTCACCGCGCTGCTGTACCACTGTTCCGCGCTGTCCGGTGAATCGCGACCGATGCCGAAGTAGGGAAGCGGATAGGAAATGTGCTCGACCCGGAATCGGTGGTGGTTCGCGTTCCCTGGCGACCAGTAGTCGAGTTGACCGTGCGCCTTGCTGTGCCCCTCGGCCGTCCAGGCAGCGTAGGCGGCCAGCGCGGACGTGCGCGTGCCGGAATCGCGGCCGACACGGAAGCTGCGGAACACCGCCCCGCCGTATTGAAGCCCCGTCACCTCGGAGTAGCTCACGACGGGCAGCACGGTAAGCTTTGCGCGCGAAGCCGTGTCGGGAACGGCAGCTCCCTCCTGCAGCACAGCGGCAACCAGGAGCAGTCCAAGGGCGGCGGGCACGAACCGAGTATCTGGCAGCACCCTCGCTGTCGCAATACCCGCGATTCACGATCTCGATCTCATGACCTCCGCTCTCACGCTCTCACGCCCTCACGATCCCCCGGCCTCCCGATTCCCGAGTCCCGATTCCCGATTTCCCCATTCCCGATTCCCGATTCCCGACTAGGTTGCGCGCGATCCCCGAATCCCGTCACGCCTCTTGCATCTCTTCGTCGTTACCAACGACTTCCCACCGCGCATCGGCGGTATCAACTATTACGTCGACCAGATGATGCGCCGCTTCCCGCCGGGGAGCGTCACGATCTTCTCGTCGCGCTTCCACGGCTGGGAGGAGTTCGACCGCGACTACCCGCACGACGTCATCCGGCTCGATACCGAAATGATGTTGCCCACTCCCGCGGTGCGCCGGCGACTTCACGATGAGCTGCGGGCGCGCAAACCGGACGTGGTTGCCTTTGGCGCGACCTGGCCGCTGGCGCACATGGGGCCGGCCATCCGGCGCAAGCTCGGCATCCCGTACATCGGCTTCACCCATGGACTCGAGCTCACCGGCACGCTCGTGCCCGGGCTGCTTCGTCACATCGGGCGCGATGCGGCGCTGCTGACGGCGGTCTCGATCTGGGCCCAGAAGGCGCTGGAGAAGTCATTCGGGTGGGAAGGGCGCATGGAGCTGCTCCCGTCCGGCATCGACACCGACGACTTCCGCCCCGACGTCAGCGACGCCGCCGTCCGGGAGCGTCACGCGTTAGGCGACGCGCCCGTCATCTGCTGCGTGTCGAGGCTGGTGGCGCGCAAGGGACAGGACATGCTGATCCGCGCGCTGCCGGCCATTGCCGGCGCGGTGCCGGACGTGAAGCTCCTTATCGTCGGCGTCGGGCCGTACGGAAGCACGCTGCGCCAGCTGGCCGCCATCACCGGCGTCCAGGACCGCGTCGTCTTCGCCGGGGCCGCGCCCTATCGCGAACTGCCGGCCTACTTCCGGGCCGGCAACGTCTTCGCCATGCCCTGCCGCCTTCGCTGGTTCGGCTTCGATGTCGAAGCGTTAGGCGCGGTGTTCCTCCAGGGGGCCGCCGTCGGCCGGCCGGTCATCGCCGGCGACTCGGGCGGCGCCCCGGAGGCCATCATCCCGGGACAGACCGGCCTGGTGGTCGATCCCCACAGTCCGGAATCGATCGCCGCAGCGATCACGCCGCTCTTGCTCGATCCGGTCCGCGCCGACGCCATGGGCAAGGCCGGCGCAGAGTGGGTTCACACCGAGTGGACCTGGGAGAAAATGGCTTCGAGACTCCAGGGGTTTCTGGGACGGATTTGAGCGCTGGCAGTGGGTTATTGGTTAGTGGTTATTGGTTAATTGAACTGGGTACCAGTATCGGCGCTGATACCAGTACCCAGTAC
>CBIHMX010000031.1:0-11383 GCA_966211115.1 uncultured Gemmatimonadaceae bacterium
TGATGACGAGGTCGCGGATCGAGGTCGCGGGCATGTTGAGGCGAAGCGATTCCCAGTGATCGCCATCGTCGAACGACACCCAGACCTGGGTTTCGCTCCCGGCGAACAGCAGGCCGCGCCGGCGCGGATCCTCGCGCACGACGTTGATCGTGGCGCCGGAATCGATCCCGTTCACGATGCGGGTCCAGGTCCGTCCGCCGTCACGCGTGCGGTAAATGTGCGGGCGCAGATCATCGAGCCGGAGGGTGTTGACTGCGGCATACGCGGCGAGCGTGTCGAAATGCGAGGCGTCCATGATCGACACCTTGGCCCAGGGCGTCATCCCGGGTGGTGTCACGTTGCGCCAGGTGGTCCCGCCGTTCCGGGTGACCTGGATCAGGCCATCGTCGGTGCCGGCCCAGAGGATGCTTTCCTTCAGGTACGACGGCGCGATCGTGTACACGACGCCTGGGTGCCGGGCGGTGGCCGACGGCGACGTCGCATAGGTTCCCACGTTAGGCGGTACGACCGAATCGCGGCGCGTGAGGTCGGGGCTGATCTCCCTCCAGGACTTCCCGCCGTTCACCGTCTCCCAGATGGTGTTGGCGCCGAAGTACAGCTTGCGCGGATTCACCGGCGAAAAGAGGATCGGGGCCGTGCGCAGCATCCGGTAGTTCGCGTCGCGGAAGGGCTTGGGCGCGACATTCTGTGTCTGCCCCGTGCGGTAATCGAATCGCGTGACCTTCCCGCCGTACATGATGTTCGGGTCGAGCGGGTCGGGTGCGACGTAGCCGTATTCCTCGACGCCGACCGGCCGCCATTCGCGATTCGTGATCTGGCCGTCGTTCCCGCGACTGGCGACGCACGCCGAGCCGGACTCCTGCTGGCCGCTGCAGACCCGGTACGGCCAGGAGTTGTCCGTCGTCACGTGGTACATCTGGGCCGTGGGCTGGTTGTACCACGAGCTCCACGTCTGGCCGCCGTTGACCGTGATGACCGCGCCCTGGTCCGCCGCCAGCAGGATGATGTCCGGGTTGTCGGGATTGATCCAGAAGCGGTGGTAGTCATCACCGCCAGGCGCGCCGCGGAGCATGTTCCACGTCGCGCCGGCGTCGGTCGACTTCCAGGCCACGATGCTGCCGCTGAAAATCGTGTTTGCGTCGCGGGGATGCACCTTGATCTCGGCGAAGTCGGATCCACGGTTATGCACGCGCGCGTCGTTGCTGACTTTTCGCCAGCTCGCCCCGGCGTCGTCGGAGCGGTAGATGCCACTCCGCGCACCGGCGTCGATGGTCACATACAACCGGCGCGGATCAGATGGCGCCACCGCCAGTCCGATGCGGCCAAGCCCCTCGTCGAACGTGGGAAGCCCGTTCATGATCGGCGTCCAGGTGTTCCCGCTATCGGTCGACTTGAACAGGCCACTGCCTGGGCCCTGCCAGACGCCGTTCTCCCACGGGCCCTGTCTCGACTCCCAGGTCGCGAGGTAGAGCGTGTTGGGATCGTCGGCGGCGAACGCGACATCGATCGCGCCGGTGTTCACGTCGCGGTACCAGACCTTCTGCCAGGTCCGGCCGCCGTCGGTGGAACGGAACAGTCCGCGCCCCTCGTTAGGCCCGTACGGGTGACCGAGCACGGCGACGAAGAGGCGGTCCGGGTTCCGGGGATCGACGATGATCTGCGGGATCTGCTGTCCATCGCGCAGGCCGAGGTGGGTCCAGGTTTTCCCGGCGTCGACGGACTTGTAGATCCCGTCGCCGGTCGATGTAGAACACGTTAGGCTGCTGCGGGACGCCGGCGGCGGCCTTCGTGCGCCCGCCGCGATACGGCCCGATGTCACGCCATTTCAGCTCGCGATAGAGGCTCGATTGCGCACCGAGTTCCGTGCCAGCCAGGAAGGTGCCGATGGCCAAAAGCGCCAGTACGATCCGTTTCACGCGGGGCTCACCTGGATAGAGGCTGGAAGGAACGTGCCTGTCGTGGGCCGTGCTGACCAGTGCGCCTCGTCACCTGGCGCACGACTATCACGTGCAGCGAACGGCCCTCGCCCGTGCGCGTGACGGCTGGGCATTCGCATTTGCGACCAGGGCGGTCGCTCGACCGGTCATTTCGCGGCCACCGGCCAGCACGCTGTCGAACTGGACCTGCACGCCGACCGGCCACCATTGCGGAAACAGCACGACCGACCATCCAGCCTTCGTCCGTTCCCACATCATCGCGTTGTTGCGGGCGGCGCTGGTGTCGCGCAAGTAGACCGAATCGCGGACGCGCTGCACGCGAGTGGCGAGGTCGGCCGCCTGACCGTCATGTCCCGCGGCTGCCCAGTCGAGCGCCGGCGTCCAGGCGCCGAACGCGAAGCGCCAGCACGTCGACGATGGCTCCTGCACGTCCGACTGGCTTTCGACGAGGCCCAACCCGAGGAGCAGGACGATGGAGCCGATCAACGTGTGCATCTACGCCTCTGGTACCGGTCAGGTGCGCTGGAGGACTCTGGATGTTATCAGGAGCCCAACCGCTACCGCCATGAGGAAGGCGCCGAGGGAAATCCCGTTGAATCCGCCCGGTTCGACGGCGATTCTCGCGCCTTGCAGCACCACGAACGCATTGCGAAATCCCGATGCAAAGCCGCGCAGCGCGATGAACGCGATCACCGGTACGGCCGCCGTGACGGCGATGCCCGCGTAAGGCCATTTCCGCGGCACGCGCAACGCCACGATGAACAGCGCGAGGACTGAGACCCATAGCGCCGCGAACGTGAGCGGATAGGCGCGTCGCACCTTCGCGACGTCGTCGTCCCCGCCCGGCGCCACGGCGCATAACGCGGCATCTCCCAGTTTCGGCCACCACCGGCACGCGACGGCAGGCTCACTGAGGGAATCGGATCCCATGTCCCGTATGCCGATCGGCGATACCAGCAACTGATGCCCGTTGGCCGCGTACACCTGGGCCCACGGCGACGTTGCCGCGCGCTGGAACAGGATCGCGGAGGCGGCAATCAGGAGCATCGCGATGCCCTCGAGCAGGCGCGTTCTCCGCGGAATTTCCGTGGCGGGGTTCAAGTCAGCCGGTCGTCACGGTGACCGTTACGTCGGCGATCGCGACCGCGATCGTACCGTAGAGGGGTCAACGCCGCTTGAACGCTTCGACGAGCGTGGCGGCCGAAGCCCCGTCGGTGCCGCGGATGGTAAACTCGAGCTGCACCGAGTTGAACACGGTGACGTCTGTCCGTGCCTGACGAGCACGATCGACGACGCCGTGCACCTTCACGGTCACGGGCCCGATCGGGACCTTCGTGTCGTCGGCGATGACCTGGACCAGCTCCACGCCGCAGGCGGCCACGGAAGTGAGGAAGAGCTCGGGCGGCGTGACTTCCTCGCCGGGACACCGGTTCTGCACCGGTCCATCGACGATGAAGTGGTGCGTGCGGGCGCTGACGAGCACGCGACCGAAGACGTCGGTCGTGCGAGCAGCGACGTCATATTCCCGGACGGTTGACGGCGGGGCGTTCACGTGACGAAGGTGGTGACTGGTGATGGCGACTCATGACGCTTCCAGGGACTGGCGAAAGGTAATTCCTCGATCGAACTCGCGCGCCCTCATGACGCCTTGCTACGTTCCGGGAACAGGCCTCAACCCGCCAGGCCGGGCTGCCTAACGGCAAAACACGACGTGGCGGTACCTCAGGTCGGTCTCACGTGCGGCAACCCATTCCCACCTTGCGCGCCACGCCCAGGGACGGCTCATTGACGGGGCGGATCAATGAAATCACCGGTGTCCCGCATCGCCGTCGCCCAGGGGCTACGCCGGGACGCGCATGGAGTCGCATGATCAACGCGTTCGTGAAGTCGACTGCCCCCGGGATCCGGCGACGGCTGTATGTCCTCATCGCGAGCGGCCTGCTCGCGCCGATCGCAAATGCCCAGGATCACAGTGGCGACTGGATCAGGTTGTTCAATGGTCGCGATCTATCAGACTGGATCGTGAAGATCGCGAAGCACGACCTGGGCGAGAACTACGCCAACACGTTTCGCGTCGAGCATGGCGTGCTGACGGTCGGCTACGAAGGGTATGCGTCGCTGGATTCGCAGTTCGGTCACCTGTTTTTTCGCGAGCCGTTTTCCGACTATCACCTGGTGGTCGAGTACCGGTTCACCGGCAACTGGCTGAGCGACACGCCGGACTGGGCGCGGCGGAACAGCGGCGTGATGCTGCACGCGCAGGATCCGCGCACGATGCGGAGAGACCAGGATTTCCCGATCTCGATCGAGTTGCAGTTCCTGGGTGGCTTGGGCGATGGCCGCGCGCGCAGTACGGCCAACATGTGTTCGCCGGGTACCGAGGTGGACATCGACGGCCAGACAGTGCAAGGTCACTGCGTGAACTCGCGCTCGCCGACCTTTCACGGCGATGAATGGGTGCGGGTGGAGGCGATCGTCTGGGGCGATTCGCTCGTCCGGCACATCGTGAACGGCGACACGGTGATGACCTACACGCACCCGCGCGTGGGCGGCGGCAACGTGAGTCGGCACGATCCGGCGCAGAAGGTCGACGGCCGTCCGCTATCATCCGGCTGGATTGCGCTCCAGAGCGAAGGCCATCCCATCGAGTTCCGCCGCGTCGACCTCCGCCGCCTCCACCGCTAACCGGGCCGAACTGCGGTCGGTTCGGTGTTAGTTCGGCTATCTTCGGCGTCAATTCGGGAAATTCGGATAGTTCGGGGTCAGACCCCGAACTATGGGGCGGTCAGGCGCTGCGGAGGGTTGGGTAGGAACCGCTCGCGCCCACACCCGCCACCTCCACCCTGTTCCGGCCCAGCGCCTTGGCCCGGTACAGCGCCTTGTCGGCCCGCGCGATCAATTCGCCCGGCGCGGTTGGCGTCTCCGCCGCGCTCACGCCGAGGCTGATCGAAACCACCATCCCTGTGGACGATCCGAGGTGTGGAATCCGCAGGTCGTGAATCGCCTTGCGCATCCGCTCCGCCATGCTGCGCGCGTCCTCGAGGGACGTCCTCGGCAACACTACCGCGAATTCCTCGCCGCCCATCCGCGCGATCCGGTCCGACGTGAACCGCAGCGACGCTCGCAACATCGCGGCCACGCGCCGGAGGCAGTCGTCACCGATCTGGTGACCATAGGCATCGTTGAACGCCTTGAAGGCATCGATGTCGATAAGGATCACCGCAAACCGCTCGTCACGCGCGAACAACTCGTTGAGCTGCTCATCCAGCGCCCGCCGGTTGGCGAGCCCGGTGAGCGCGTCGCGCTGCGCGAGATCGTGCAACTGCTCGACCATCGCCGCCAGGCGCGCCCCCTGGATGCGCCCGTGCACGCGGTGCAGGTAATTGAGCCGGTACTCACGCTCGAGCGTGTAGTTCGCCGTCAGCGTCGCCGCGATCGTCATGACGACGAGTCCCACGCTCCCGGGCACCGGGACGTTCATGAGCAATGGTACGACCGTCTGGACGGTGAGGATCGACAGGCAGGCCGTCAACGCGTACCAGAAACGCAGGCGCACCACCACGGTAATGAACAGGAGGACGATCGTCAGCGCGCCGCGATTGGTCCCGACATCACCATGCTCGGAGAACGTGATGAGCAGGATGATGCTGGCAGGCGCCACGATGTTCGCCACCATCATCGCCAATTCCCGGGCCGCCGGCCTGACGCCCCACCAGATGGCGAAGGTGATCGCGATCAGGACGGGCGTTATGAGGGCGATGCGAACGGCCGACTGGGCCTCGACCACCAGAGGTGTCGCGAGTCCGTTCACCGCCAGCATCGTGTACAGGATGCCCAGGCCGATCCAGAGGATTCCGACGCCAACGAGGTGCCGGCTGCGTTCATGGGCGGTCTCGTACTCGAAAAGCCGTTCGAGATCGGAGGGGAAATACATCCATGGGAAGCCGCGTTCGAGCGCGCGCGTCACGTCCGCCTCGTAGGGACCGAGGTTGGTGACGGGCGCTACTGCTGGTTTGCGCGTGAGACGTAACAAGGGCGATCGCTGACTGATCCGAACGGTGGAATGCGTCGAAGCGGGTCGTCGCCAGGCATCTGCGGCGGCATCGTATGACTGTACATGCCGGGCCTGAGTCACGAATGGCGGCGCTCGAGGTGCCAGGACTCGCGAGGAGGCCTTTCCGAGGCCAGTTTCCGCTCGTGATTGAAGACCTGCCGAAGCCGAGCGCGCGGAGATGGGAACGCACCCGCTGACCGGGCGATTTGCGATGCTTCTGCTGCTTGTCCTGCTCGTCGGGGCCGCGGGGCAGGAGCCGCGCTCCGGCAACCCGATTCTTCCGGGCTGGTACGCCGATCCCGAGGCGCACGTGTTCGAGGGTCGCTACTGGATCTATCCCACGTATTCGGCGCCGTATGACCAGCAGGTGTTCATGGACGCGTTTTCGTCCACGGACCTCGTGACCTGGACAAAGCATCCACGGATCGTCGACACCGCGAGTGTGAAGTGGGCGCGACGCGCGGTGTGGGCGCCGTCGGTCGTGTTCAGGGACGGCTGGTATTACCTGTTCTTCGGGGCGAATGACATCCAGAACGACCAGGAGCGCGGCGGGATCGGCGTGGCGCGCTCGCGGCGGCCGGACGGTCCGTTCGTCGACCACCTCGGCAAGCCGCTCATCGATGCGTTCCACAATGGTGCGCAACCGATCGACCAGAACGTGTTCCGCGACCGCGACGGATCGTACTACATCGTCTACGGCGGCTGGAGGCACTGCAACATCGCCAGGCTGAATGACGATTTCACCGGCTTCGTTCCGTTCCCGGACGGCTCCACGTTCAAGGAAATCACGCCGGCCGGGTATGTCGAAGGGGCGTACATGCTCCAGAAGGGCGACAAGTACTACTTCATGTGGTCGGAGGGTGGCTGGACGGGGCCTAACTACGCGGTGGCGTACGCCATCGGCACGTCACCGTTTGGTCCGTTCGAGCGTGTCGGGCGGATCCTTCGGCAGGACTCGACCGTTGCGACCGGGGCCGGGCATCACTCGGTGCTTCAGGCGGGGGACTCGTCATACATCGTGTACCACCGCCGCCCACTCGGCGAAACGGATCGCAATCATCGCGTGGTCAGCATCGATGTGTTGCGCTTCGACGAACGTGGGTTCATTCAGCCGGTGGTGATCACGACAGCCGGAGTGGAGCGCAACCCGATCCGGTGATCGATCGGTATCGAAGAGGAAAGCGCGGCGCTGGCGCCTGCTCACGCGGCTGACGACGACGCTCTTCGACGTCGTACCTGACGGATGGTTCCTGTTGTCCAAGCCCCCTGATGCCGATGACCGACCCGAGGCAGTGATCATCGTGCAGAACTTTTTCGCAGTACTCCGGTCCAGGGTGAAGCCGAAGTAAAGAGGATCGCGCCGCAACCTCGCCGCCAGATCAAGCCAGCAGATTCAGGCTCACACTCGATAGATCGTGATCGCGGTATCGTCGACGATTCGGCGCAACACGCCAGCCGGAATTTCGTGATTCCGTTCATGCTCAACGGCGAGCACGCGCGCGAACCGGGTCGCCGTCCAATGCCCGATCACCCGATCGAGCATCCGGGAGCCGTATGGAGGATCGACAAAGGCCAAATCATAGGCGCCTTCGCTCAAAGCAGCCGCGAATGGCAGTGCATCCTTCTTGAAGATCCGCGTCCGCTCCTTCAAGCGGAGCGCGACGACGTTGGCCTTGAGCGCATGCAGGCTTGCGGGACGCGTCTCGACGAAGTCACAGCGCCTGGCCCCGCGCGAGATCGCCTCGAGGCCGAGTGCCCCGGTGCCGGCGAAGAGGTCGAGCACGCTCGCGCCGGGGAGATCCTTCGCAAGGAGGTCGAGCAGGGCGCCCCGCACGTGTTCCGCCGTTGGGCGCACGCGGAAGTCGTTTGGCGACGTGAGGTCGCGACCCGCAAACTTGCCGCCGATAATTCTCATCGGAACCGGGCCCCGACGTGATTCACCATGGATGGAGCCGCAGGTCAGAGGGTGCGGAGCGTCGTATCTTGTTCGATCTTGAACGCGGCGAACATATGCCTGGATGGCGGTGCAGTGAAATCTACCGTTTTCGCTGAGCACTCATGATCATCATCGGATTGACTGGACGAAATGCCGGCGGCAAAACCACCGCGGGCGAGATGCTGACCGCCAAGGGGTTCTCGTACCTCTCATTGTCAAACGTCATCCGCGAAGAGGCAAAACGGCGCGGTCTGGACGAGGTTCGAGAGAACCTGATTGCGCTCGGCAACGAGTTGCGGGAGCGACATGGACCAGGGGCGCTCGCGGAACTCACGGTCGCGCGAATGCAGGCCGACCGGAACTACGTCATCGACAGCATCCGGCATCCCGCCGAAGTTGCGGCACTGAAAAAGGCGGGCTCGTTTTCGCTCTTCCACATCTTTGCGCCGCTCGAAGCCCGTTTCGAGAGATCGCTCGCACGCAATCGTGCTGGTGATGCCGGGACACTGCAGGACTTCATTCGCATGGAGGAGCGCGAGTTTGCCAGCAGCAACGCCGCCGCGCAACAACTGCTCGAAACCGAGCGACTCGCCAACCGCACGATCGAGAACAGCGGCACGATCGATGAATTCGCGTCGCAACTGAACATCGCCCTTCGCGAGGTCGAGGTGGCTTCGGCACGGCCGTCGTGGGATCAGTATTTCATGGACATCGCCAAACAGGTTGCGGCGCGCAGTAACTGCATGAAGCGACAGGTAGCTGCTGTCATCGTTTCCGAACGGCGCATCATCAGCACCGGCTACAACGGCACACCGCGCGGCGTGAAGAACTGCAACGAAGGAGGTTGCCCCCGTTGCAACGGCTTCAGCGAGAGCGGTAAGAACCTGGAGGAATGCCTCTGCTCGCACGGCGAGGAGAACGCCATCGTGCAGGCGTCGTACCATGGCATCGCGATCAGGGACGCGACGCTCTACACCACGTTCTCCCCGTGCCTGATGTGCAGCAAGATGATCATCAACGCCGGAATCCGGCGGGTGGTCTACTACGATGCATACCCGCTGAACGACACCGCGACGCGAATGCTCAATGAAGCAGGAGTCGATTTGGTGAAGTTGAAGAGCTGAGCCGACGTTGCCCGACCGTGCGCGTCGGATTCCTGGCTACTCGGCCTTCAGCGTGACCGTCGGGTCGACGCGGGTCGCGCGCAACGCGGGCACGACGCAGGCGATGACGGTCGCGAACGCAACGACCAACATCGAAGCGACGAAGGCCGGAACGTCCATCGCGGAGGTCTGGAACAGGAGGTCCTCCAGCCCGGATCCAAGCAGTACCGCGCCGAGACTGCCGGCTACCAGGCCGACCACCGTGCGCTTGCCGGCTCCGCTCAGGACGAGACGCAGCACGGTCCCATGCGTGGCTCCCAGTGCCATCCGGATTCCCAGTTCGCGGCGCCGCTGCAGTATGCCGTACGAGATCACCCCGAACAAACCGATCGTCGCGATGATTGTGGACACCACACCGAACGCGACGAAGACCGCACGTCCCAGACGCCACGGACGCGTATAGGGATCCAGGAATTTCTTCATGGGCGACACCTCGACCAACGGTGGTGGAGCGTCGCCCGCCAGGATCGCATCGCGAACTGGTGCAACGAGAGCGGCGGTCGGCAACGCCGTTCGCGCAAAGAGGTAATGATTCGTCTGGCTCACGGGAGCTTGCGCCAGGGGCAGGTAATACCTCGGCGAATGCGTCTTCTCGATTGGCGAACGTCTCGTGTCCTGGACGATGCCGACGATGGTGCGACACGGCATGGTATCGGCGCCGATCCTGAAGCAGTTGCCGATTGCATCACCGGCGGGCCAGAACGTGCGCGCCATCGTGGCATCCACGATGGTCACGAGCGGCGTTGTCGCGCCATCTTCCGCGCCAAACTCCCGTCCTCGTTGCAGCGCCAGTCCCATCACTGCAAAGAATTCCGGGGTCATCGCGATGAACGTTGGATAACCGAGTGCATTCGGGCCTATCCCCGGCAGCTGATCCCGACCCGGCAGATGAACGGTTGGGCTGGACGATGGCCGATATGGAGCGGTCAGGCTGGCTGCCACGAGATCGACACCGGGGACCGCGCGTACGCGCGCCGTCGCATCGAGCAGGAACTGCGCCGCGCCCGCTGAGTCGCGAGCCTGGCCATGGTCGACGTGCACGGCGACAATGCGACCGACGTCGAAGCCGAGATTCAGCCCGTCCAGGCGCCACATGCTGCGGACAAAGAGTCCCGAGCCGACCAGAAGGACGACGGCGCACGCCACCTGGATGACGACCAGCGCGTCCCCCATCAGGGATCCCCGCCGACTGGATCCACGCGCCGCCTCGCGCAGGACGTCGCCAACCTTCGTGCGGAGTTGGAGTGCGACGGGGACCACAGACATGACCACGACGCTGCTCGCGGTGACCAGCCCGATGAGGATGCTGTCGCGCAGTGAGGTGCTCGCGATGTCCGCGCCCACCGGAAGCAGCAGGCTCCACACGAAAGGACCCGACCAGCGCGACATCATGACCGCCATGAGACCGGCGAGAGTCCCGAGCAGGAGGCTTTCGAGCACCACGCTTCTCGCCAGCCGCATCCGGCTCACGCCCAGGGCCACCGCCACAGCCGTTTCACGGCGACGTTCGAGCCCGCGAAGCAGCATGAGGTTCGCGACATTGGCGATCGCGATGATGAGCACGAGGATTGAAACACCCTGGAGCCACAACGTGACGCGCGCGTCCGTCGTCATCTCGCCCTCGGGTTTTCGCCCCGGGACGAGGGCCGCTGTTAGCACGCGAGCCGTCGAATCGAACTGCGGTAGCCCCCGGCGCGACGTCTGGTAGAGCCGCGTGGCCTCGGCTTGCATCGCCTGTTGCGTGGTGCCGGCGTGTGGCCGCGCCAGCATCATGAGCATGCGGAAGTCCAGGCGTGTCTGCCAGTTGGCCGGGAGCGACGGTGACGACCCTAACGGGATGAAGGCATCTACCGGCGCAATCCCGGCACCCGTAAAGCCGCGGGGCGCGACACCAACGATGGTATAGCGCTCGCCGTTCAGCTGATGTCGCTGCCCACGACGTCGGACTCGGCGAGCTCGCGCGTCCAGAGCGAGTGACTGATCACGACCGCGCGCTCGCCAGATTCATCACCGTCGAAAAACCGGCCCAAGGCAGGACGGGTGCCGAGCAGGGTGAAGTACCCTGGCGTTACCGCGGTCACCGAGGCCGTTCGGTGTGTGCTGCCGGTGCGAAGCGGCATCGATTGCGTGAGGTATCCCGCTATGTCGAAGGCTGGCTGCGCGTCGAGCAGGGCACGGAAAAACGGATACGGAGCTCCGACCCAGACAATTCGACCCGCTTTTCTCGCCTCGTCGAAACGGAGATGGACGACATCACGCGCATCGCGAATATGCGGGGGCGGGCTCAGGAGCA
>CBIHMX010000032.1:0-11352 GCA_966211115.1 uncultured Gemmatimonadaceae bacterium
TGGTCGATCCGTACCAGGCCGGCGCCGGTACGTCGCACAACATGAACGTGAACGAAGTGCTCGCCAATCGCGCGAATGAACTGCTCGGGTCCGCGCGCGGGACCTACAAGCCCGTTCACCCGAATGACCACGTGAACATGGCGCAGAGCACGAACGACACGATCCCCACCACGATCCGGCTCGCCTGTCTCGCCGAACTCGGTGGATTCGTGCGCGCGTTCGAGTCCCTGCGCGATGCGCTGGCCGCCAAGGGAAAGGAGTTCGACGGCATCGTGAAGGCCGGTCGCACGCACCTGCAGGATGCGATGCCTATCCGGCTCGGCCAGGAGTTTGCGGCGTACGCCGGTTCGCTCGACCGCGGACTGCGGCGGGTGCAGCAGAGCGCCGACTACCTCCGCGACCTTGGCATCGGCGGCAGCGCCGTCGGCACCGGTGTCACGGTCGAGCCGGAATATCCGCAACTGATGAACAAGCACCTGCGCGCCATTTCCGGTCTCGAGCTTCGGGTCGGTGCCGATCGGGTGCAGCTCATGCAGAGCATGGGCGACGCGGCCGGATTTTCGGCGGCGATTCGTGTGCTCGCGCTCGACCTCAGCAAGATCGTGAGCGATTTGCGACTCATGGTCATGGGTCCGCGCACGGGCATCGATGAAATCAAGCTGCCGGCGGTGCAACCCGGTTCGTCGATCATGCCGGGAAAGATCAATCCGTCGATCCCGGAGATGGTCAACCAGGTCTGCTTCCAGGTGGTTGGTTGTGATACGACGGTTTCGATGGCGGCCGAACACGGACAGCTCGAGCTCAACGTGATGATGCCGGTCATTGCCCACAACATTCTGCTGTCGATGCGGATTCTCGCGAACGCGGCCAAGGTACTCGACGAACGATGCGTGCGCGGCATCGAGGCCAACGTCGCCATGTGCGAGTACTGGGTCGAGCGTTCCGCCGCCCTCGCCACGGCGCTGGCGCCGCAGATCGGGTACGCCGCGGCCGCGGAGTTGAGCAAACGATCGGTGAAGGAAGGTGTCCTCATTCGCGATCTCGTACGGCGCGAAGGGGTCCTGTCCGGATCGGAGGTCGACGAGGTGCTCGACCTGCGGAAGATGACCGAGATCGGCGTTCCCGGGGGCAAACACGGCCCCGCGCCATCGGGAGGCTGAGCAGATCGCGGCCAGGTCCGGCCCTCGCTAACTTTCGATCCAATGCGCATCACCACCTGGGCCGAATACGGCCTCATATGCTCGCTGAACCTGGCTCGCCGTTACGGCGACGGGCCGGTCACTGGTCGCGAGATTGCAAACCAGGAAAAGCTGCCCGCTGACTACGTCGAGCAGATCATGCTGCGGATGCGTCGTGCGGGCATCGTGACGAGCGTTCGCGGTGCGCACGGCGGCTACGTGCTCGCCAGGCATCCGGGTGACATCTCGATACGGCAGGTGGTGTCGGCATCCGAGCACACGACGTTTGACGTCCGGTGCCTCACGCATCCGGTGGCCGAAGATCGGTGCGCCGATTCGTCGAACTGCAGCATCCGGCCCGTGTGGATGATGCTGCAGCAGCGCATCGACGATGCACTGGAAAGCGTTCACCTCGCCGACCTGCTCCAGGACGAGCCGGTGGTTCGCTCGAGGGTGGGCCTTCCGGTGCTCCACGCCTGACCGGTCGCGCAATGGTGTGGCTCTTCGGAAAGTCAAAAATGGCCGAGCAGCGCCGTCGGGCTGCGCAACTGTACGTCCAGGATGCCTACGCGGAGCCGGACGCAGTGGACGTTCAATGGCTGGCGTCGATTCTTGGAGCGGGCGACGATGATCGTGCGCGCTGGGAACTGCGCTATGCCCGACGCGCCGCGGCCCTTCTGGTGTCCGAACGCGAAGCACTCGATGATGCCACTGGCTCGCTGGTTGCGCGCGAGATGCGTCAAGCGCTGCAGATGGATCGTGGGGTGGCCGCGGGAATGGTCGCGGTCGCTGAAAGACAGCTAGGCCAAAGACTGACCTCCATGCGAATGGCGTTCGCGGACCGGTCTCCGGGTGAGACACCGGACCTTCGCGTGGCGAGAGCCATGCTCGATCGACTCGGTGTTCGTGAGGTCACCGTCAACCTCCCGCGGGTGGCTGCCATCGTACGGAAATACCACGACGAAGCGCAGGAATCGCTCCGGCGCGCATTCGGCATTGCGTCCGTGCCTGAAGACCAGCCACCGTCTCTCTGGACGGCCCGACCCGCCGATTGATCTGTGCAGACAAAAAGCGGCGCCCGAAACGGGCGCCGCTTTTGCAGATATAATGCCGAAGGGGGGACTCGAACCCCCACGAGCTTTCGCCCACTGGCTCCTGAAGCCAGCGCGTCTACCAGTTCCACCACTTCGGCAAGGGGCCGGAACGTAATCGGGGTTCGCGGGTGACGTCAAACTGTACCAGCGCCCGCGGACCCCGATTTGTGAGAATCATCACGGTCGAGTTGTATCCCGTCGTGAATGCTACAACATATTGTAGCTTAATCGTTTCATGATGCCCATCGGAGAAACCACTGGAAAGGTCGACGGGGACCGGCACCTGCCGGTCGTGCTGTACCTCGCCCCGTGGGCATTTGTTGTTCTCGCCGCACTGCGCCTGAAGCATCGGTTGCTGGTTTCCGAAGGTGGTGGCTACGACTTCCTGGCCGAGGTGCTGGGGGTTGGCAACGCGATGGACCTCAATCCTGCGCAGCGCCTGGCGATGTTTCGCTTCGATGTCCTCGTGGCCGTCGTCATCGGCAGCATCGCCTTCCTCGGCATCATGCGACTGGTCAGGCCGCGCCAACGGGCATGGGTGGCATGGCTCATTTCCCTGTCGCTCTTCCTCTTGTTCTACGCGCAGCTGAAGAGTTGGTGGGAGGTGGGCACCTTCATCTCCGCAAAGCTCATGGCGGCCGGCCTGTTTGGTCCAGGGCGTGAGTTGATCAGCGAATACGCCACGTCGGCATCGGTGCAGAAGCTGCTTCTGTCGCTCGTCGTGATTACGGTGATCTGCTCCGCGTTGGCAATCCTGGAGCGCTACGAGACGAGGTTGCGCCTCTCGCGCCTGTTCGATTGGACTCGCTGGCCGCTCACCGTAGCGGCTGCGGCCATCGTCATCGCGTCGTGGACTGCGCCGATTCCGCATACGCCATTCGACCGCGCGGCAACGATGGCGTCGCTCGCGGCCTTCGTCGGTCGCGCCGACTATGCGCGTACCCCGCCGAATCTGGAGGGGACGCCGACCGGAGACCTGATCACGATGTACGCGCGCATGGCGAACGCGCCCGTACCGAACCGCCGATCGGCCTACTTCGGCAAGGCCCGTGGATACGACGTCGTTTTCATGCTGATGGAGACGACGCCACTCCTCTGCTACAAGCTCGCTTTTGAATCAGGCGTCCTGCCAGCGATGCGGGACCTGTCGCGGAACTCGCTGGTCGCCGACGCGCACTACGCGACATATCCGTACTCGCGGAACGCGTACGAATCGATTTTCGCTTCCTGGTATCCGCCGGGAAAGAACGGCGACCTGGATCGGCTCGGGCGGATCAGCACCGACCTTCGCGCTCCCGGTGTGGTGCATTCGACGGCGATTTCCGGCTACGAGACGGCCGCCTTCGTTCCTGAACGACCGATGAGCATCGAGGAGGATGAACTCCGTTACGCGACGCTGGGCTTTGCTGATCACGAGGTTCCGCCGGCCGCATACGAAAGAGCGGAAGGCCTGGCCCTCGACAACACGCTGCGAGGCTGGGTGCGCGTTCGCGACCGCCAGTCCTTTGACCAACTCAAGCAGCGAGTGGCCAACGCCATCGATGAGGATTCGCGCTTCCTGTACTCGTTCAATCCACAGATCACGCACGGTCCGTGGCCGGGAATCCAAACCGATGCGACGCCGGATGAGACCTGTCGCGCCGGGTTTCCGCTCCTCGCCGAGATCGACACGATGGTCGGCGAGCTGGTCTCACTGTTGCGTGAGAAGCAACGGCTGGACAAGACGCTCATCGTACTCGTCGGCGACCACGGGTTGCGAACGAGGAGTGAGTATCCGCCATTCCACGCCGGCACGCTCGACGACGTCGTGTTTCACGTGCCCTTCATGCTGTATGCGCCCGGGGTCTTTCCCACGGAGATGCGCATTCCCTGGATGACGTCTCACGTGGACATCGCCCCCTCGGTCCTCGACTTGCTGGGCATCGACGTCGACCGGCAACTGGAATTGGGTAGTCCGATGTGGAACAACAAGCTCGCGGATCGGGCCACGTTCTTTTTCGCGAAGGGATACCTGGGGGCTGACGGGTACCAGCAGGCGAATCGGGCCGTGATGGTTCGTTACCTGTACGGCGGGGTGTCCGCATCCAAGTGGAACGGCAAGCTGCAGTTCCAGACGTCGGACCTGATGCAGAGTGCCGACGACGAGCTGTACCGGGACCTCGATAACCTCACGACGATGTCGGCCATCCAGGTCCAGTTGTCGCGAACGAGGCTCCACTCGCTGAGCCGCCTCCGACGGCCACCCGAGGAGCGTCGTGGCTCCGCCGACGTTCGCATCGCGACGCAGCCGACGACGCCCGAGGGATTCAGGCCCGACTGACATCTCGCGTTAGGTGTCCGGACTGCCATCGTTTGCGTTCCGGTCCTATCTTGCACCAGCGCTCGATCTGGTCAGCGCTTCACGCGTGGCCACCCGACGGTGAATGGCGGAAAAGCACACGGACGACAAGGAGCGGCAGAGCATCGCGCGAAACCGATCTGCCCGTCATGAGTATGAGATCCTGGACACGTTCGAGGCTGGCCTCGTCCTCACGGGAACGGAAGTCAAGTCTCTGCGTGACGGCCGGGCCAACATTGGTGACGCGTACGGGGTCGTGAAAGCCGGAGAATTGTGGCTGTTGAACGCGCACATTTCGCCTTACGGCAGCGGAGGTTACGTGAATCACGAACCGACCCGGTCTCGCAAGCTGTTGCTTCACCAGCGTGAGATTCGTCGGCTCATAGGGGCCGTAGAACGGCAGGGACTGACGCTCGTTCCGCTCGAGCTCTACTTCCTTCGCGGACGCGCCAAGATCAGCCTGGCGCTGGGACGCGGCAAGAAACTCCACGACAAGCGGGATGACGCGCGCCGCCGCGATGCGGACCGCGACATGGCGAGGGCATTTCGCAAACGATGATCAGGGTTGCACTCCTCCTGGCGCTCCTGCAGTCCGGATCCGCCGTCGCGCAGGCCACGGAGGGCGGGCGCGCACCCGGGCGTCCGCTCGTCGTCGTCGATGCGGGGCATGGTGGTCCCGATCGCGGCATGCGGGGCACGACCTCGGCGCGGAAGGCGGTGCACGAGGCAGATATCACGCTGGCGATCGCCAAGCGACTTCGCGACGCGCTCGAGGCGCGTGAGATCGACGTGCTCCTGACGCGCAGCACCGACACGTTGATCGCGCTCCGCGACCGCGGACGCATCGCCAACGACGCGAAGGCGACACTGTTCCTGTCGATTCACGTGAACGCCGCCAATCCCCGTTGGCGGAATCCCCGTTCCGCGCGCGGTTTCGAGACATATTGTCTATCGGAGGCCCAGACCGCGGATGAGCGGTACGTTGCCGAGATGGAAAACGACGCCGACCGTTTTCTGGGCGAGGACGTCGAGCCCGGCGACCCGCTGGCACTCTTGTTAGGCGACATGCTGCAGAATGCGCACCTGCGCGAATCCAGCGAGTTGGCCAGGACCGTGCAGTCCGGCCTCAAGTCCGTGCATCCATCACCCAGCGATCGCGGAGTCAAGCAGGCCGGATTTGCGGTCCTCATCGCGGCGCACATGCCCTCCGTCCTGATCGAAACCGGGTTCGGCTCCAACGCCGCCGAAGCGACGTGGCTGTCGAGCGTGCGCGGCCAGAACGCGCTCGCGGAAGCCATCGCGATCGCCACCGACAAGTACCTGCGGGATTATGCCCGGCGGGGCGGGACCCCGGGCGGCGGTCGATGACGACCGCGGCCCCGTCGTCGCGGCTCGCTGTCGACCTGGCCGGTATTTCGCTGACCAATCCCCTTTTCCTCGCATCCGGAACGGCTGGCTACGGACGCGAGCTGGATGGCGTCATCGACATCGATGCGCTGGGTGGGATCGTTACCAAGGCCGTAAGCATGGAACCGCGAAACGGCGCCTCGGCGCCTCGAGTGGCGGAGTTCCCATCCGGCATGCTGAATGCGATCGGCCTGGCCAACCCGGGCGTTGAAGCGGTACGGGCCGAACACCTGCCGTGGCTGGCGGCCCGCATCAGGACAACGCGCGTGCTGGTCAACGTGGTGGGGAGCCGGCTCGAGCAGTATGCGGAGGTCGTTGAACGACTCGACGGCGTGGCTGGCATCAGCGGGTTCGAGCTGAACGTCAGTTGCCCGAACGTGCGGGCGGGCGGAACGGAGTTCGGCGCCGATCCCGAAGTCCTTCGCGAGCTGGTCACCCGAGCCCGCGCGGCTTCCCGGCTGCCGATGTTCGTGAAATTGTCGCCGGCACTGCCAGATATCGCCCGCACCGCCTCTGTCGCGCTCGACGCCGGCGCGAACGGCCTCACGCTCGTCAACACGATGCCTGGGCTTCTGGTGGACATCGACACGCGACGTCCCGAGCTTGGATTCGGCAGCGGCGGCATGAGCGGTGGAGCACTGTTACCGATCGGCCTCCTCGCGACGTCGAAGGTCTATCGCGCCACGCGTGCACCGATCATCGGCGTCGGAGGAATCCAGCGAGCAACCGATGCGATTCAGTATCTGATGGCCGGCGCGAGCGCGTTCGCGGTCGGCACCGCTGCCATGCGCGACCCCCGACTGCCGGGGCGCCTGCTCCGGGATCTCGCATCCTGGTGCGAAGTGCGTGGCGTTGCCAACGTCGGCTCACTGACTGGAACGCTGCAATGGCCGCAGTGAAACCTGTTCCGATCGTGGCGCTCGACGTCCCGGACATCGAACGCGCGAAAGCCATCGTCCGCACGCTCGGCGATTCGTGTTCGTTCTACAAGATCGGCAGTGAGCTCTTTACCTCGGTGGGTCCGGAGGTCGTGGATTGGGTTCGGAGCGAAGGGAAGCGCGTTTTTCTCGACCTGAAGTTCCACGACATTCCCAACACGGTTCGATCGGCGAGCCGGTCCGCGGCAGCCTGTGGCGCTTCGCTGATCACCGTGCACGGGATCGGCGGACCGGCGATGATCGCCGCGGCGGTGGACGGAGCGGGTGAACACTGCGGCGTACTGGGCGTCACGGTCCTGACATCGCTCGATGCCGGGGAACTCACGAGATCACTGGGCCGGGCCGTGGAGTCCGTTCCGGACGAGGTGAGCCGAATTGCCGCGTTGGCCAGCGAAGCCGGCGCCCATGGCGTCGTGTGCTCAGGCCACGAATCGGCGCGGATCGTGTCCGAGCACGCGGGCAAGCTTGCCACGCTGGTCCCCGGGGTGCGGCTGGCGGGTGATTCGGCCAACGACCAGAGCCGGGTGGTCACGCCGCTCGACGCCGCCCGATCGGGTGCGACGTACATCATCCTCGGCCGTTCCGTGACCGCCGCGAAGGACCCGGTGGCGGCGATGGCGCGCGTAAACGGGGAGCTCGTCGCGGCCGTGTCGCAGGAATCGACGAAGGGGTAGGTCGTCCCTTGCACGGGCACCGTAAGGTGCCTATTTTCAGCGTCTTGGCCGATTTACCCGCCTGACAGAGACGGAGCAAGACGTGAAGGTTCGAACGAGCGTGCAACCGATTTGCGAACACTGCCGCGTCGTAAAGCGCAGCGGCGTGACGCGAATCATTTGCAAGAGAAATCCAAAGCACAAGCAGCGGCAGGGCTGACATGGCTCGTATTGCTGGTGTCGATCTCCCTCGCGACAAGAAGGTCGAGATCGGATTGACGTACATCTTCGGCGTTGGTCGCACGACCGCGCGCGAAATCCTCGAGAAGACGGGCGTGAGTTCCGCGCTTCGTGTTCGCGACCTCACGGACGCCGACGTCAATCGCCTTCGACAGGCGATCGAAAAGGATTACCGCGTCGAAGGAGCGTTGCGCACCGAGGTCGCGATGAACATCAAGCGACTGATGGACATCGGTTCGTATCGCGGCATCAGGCATCGCCGCGGTCTTCCGGTCCGCGGTCAGCGCACGCACACGAACGCGCGCACGAAGAAGGGTCCGCGCCGCGCCATCGCCGGCAAGAAGAAAGTGACGAAGTAATCGGCAGCAGGCGGTGCAGGGTTGTAACCGCCGGCCGCCTTCCGCCATCCGACATCAGCTTTACACATGGCTACTGGAAAGAAGACCAAACGAGTCATCGATGCCGAGGGCGTGGCGCATGTCAGTGCCACGTTCAACAACACCACGATCACCATCACCGACATGGGCGGCAACACGGTCGCCTGGGGCTCGGCGGGGAAGGCCGGCTTCAAGGGCTCCAAGAAGTCCACGCCGTTCGCCGCGACGGTGGCGGCCGAGCAGGCTGCGCGTGAGGCGCTCTCGGTGGGCATGCGGCGCGTTCACGTGCGCGTGCAGGGCCCGGGCAGCGGACGCGAGTCCGCCATCCAGGCGCTCGCATCGGCAGGGCTTCAGGTGAAGTCGATCAAGGACGTGACGCCGATTCCGCATAATGGTTGCCGTCCCCCGAAGCGCCGGAGAGTCTGATCCATGCGCTACACGGGACCAAGCTGCCGCCAGTGCCGCCGCGAAGGCACCAAGCTGTTTCTCAAGGGAACGAAGTGCTTCACCGAGAAGTGTCCGGTCGAACGCCGTCCGTACGCGCCGGGCCAGCATGGCCAGGCCACTGCGCGACGCCGGAAGGCCTCGGAGTACGCGAAGCAGCTTCGCGAAAAGCAGAAGATCAAGCGCATCTACGGCGTGTCTGAAAAGCAGTTCCGGAACACGTTCGAGCAGGTGTCCACGTTGCCCGGTATCACCGGCCACAACCTGCTGGCCGCGCTGGAGAGCCGTCTGGACAACATGGTGTATCGCCTGGGTTTCGCGTCCAGCCGAAAGGCCGCGCGCCAACTCGTCAGGCACCGTCACATCGAGGTGAATGCCCGCACCGTGGACATTCCGAGCTTTGTGGTACTGCCCGGCCAGGAGATTCGCGTTCGCACCGGCTCGCGCGAAAATGGATTCATCCAGGGTGCGATGGAACATGCCTCACGCGGGGCATCACCGTCGTGGCTGGCCGTCGATCGCGAGACCTACAGCGGCCGGATGCTCGAGCGCCCATCGCGCCCGAACATTCCGATTGCTGCGCAGGAGCAGTTGGTTGTGGAGCTGTACTCAAAGTGATGATTGACGATTGACGATTGACGATTGGACGATTGACAACCGACGATTGATGGAGCTGGAACCCCAATCACAAATCGTCAATCGTCAATCGTAAATCGTCAATCTGATCGGTCGGGACCCTGGATCCCTCACGAGCCCACCGCGCGCCAGGGGCGGGGTGGGGCGTTGCCGAGGCCGTTGCCCGGCAGACCCAAGACAGGATAATGCGTTCATGAGCAAGGCAATCGATCTCAAGGGCCTGATCCTTCCGCAGGTGGTTGAAGTCCACCGCCGCGAGGACAATCCGAACATCGCCGAGTTTCGCGTCCAGCCGCTCGAGCGTGGCTACGGCCATACGCTCGGCAACGCGATGCGGCGCATGCTGCTGTCGTCCCTCCGCGGAAGCGCGGTCTGGGGCTTCCGCATCGATGGCGTCCTGCACGAACACCAGACCGTTGCTGGTGTCGTCGAAGACGTGCATCTCATCATCGGCAACCTGAAGAACCTCGTGCTCGCGATGGGCGACGAGGCCGAGGACGTCGTCCTCCGCATCACGCGCAATGCAGCGGGCCCAGTCACGGCGGCGCATATCGAGCCGAACGCCAACGTGCGGGTCGTCGATCCGCGGCAGCACCTGTTCACGCTCCAGGACGATCGCGACGTCAACGTCGAGCTCTACGTGAACAAGGGTCGCGGTTACCTCGAGGCGGACCAGCATATCGCCGATCGCGGCCTGCCGGTGGATCTCGTGAAAATCGACGCGATCTACAATCCGGTTCGACGCGCGAACTTCACCGTTGCCGAAACCCGCGTGGGTCAGCGCACGGACTACGATCGCCTCGTGCTCACCGTCGAGACGAACGGCACGATCTCGCCCGAAGAAGCCGTGAGTTACGCGGCCGCGCTGGCACAGACGCACTTCCAGTACTTCGCCGGATTCGGCTCGAGCGCATCCGCGACGGTGACCCCGGGCGGCGAAGCGCAGACGGGTGATGCCGCCAAGCTGGCGCATCGCCTCAAGACGCTCATCGACGACCTGGACCTGTCGGTCCGCTCGGTCAATTCGCTGAAGAACTCGAACATCCGTACGCTGGGCGACCTCGTGCGGCAGACGGAAAACCAGATCCTGCAGGTCAAGAACTTCGGCAAGAAGTCGCTGCAGGAAATCGCCCACCTGCTCGAGAGCGAAGGCCTGAACTTCGGCATGCGCTACGAGGAGAACGGCGAAGGCGTGAAGATCCTCGACTGGGGGACCGCGCCGAGCCAGGCTGCCGCCAACGCGCCTGACGATGACCCGATGGAGGACCTGGAGCAATGAGGCACCGGAAAGCGGGACGCCAACTCCGTCGCACCGGCGAGCAGAAGCTTGCGCTGATGCGCGGACTGGCCATGTCCCTCATCCAGCACGGCGCAATCGAGACGACCGAAGCGAAGGCGAAGGAGCTGCGGCCGTTCGTCGAGAAGCTCATCACGCGCGCCCGCAGCGGCACGCTGCACGATCGTCGTCAGGCGTCGCGGCATGTCCAGCAGCGCGCCATTGCCGACAAGCTTTTCGCCGAAGTCGGGCCGAAGTTCCAGAAGCGCGCCGGCGGCTACACGCGCATCCTGAAGCTTGGCCATCGCAAGGGTGACGGTGCCGAAATGGCCCGCATCGAACTGGTGGAGGGCTGACCATGGCGATCAAACGCAGCCGCTGCTACGTCTGTGACAAGGGCGTCGCCTACGGCAACAACGTTTCACACGCAAACAACCGCACCCGGCGCACCTGGAGGCCCAATCTCCAGACGGCCCGTGTGCTCGTCGACGGCAAGATCACGCGCGTTCGGGTCTGCACCAGGTGCCTCGGCGCGGGGAAGGTTCAGCGAGCGCCACGCGCGCCTCGAGTGGCGTGATCGGCTCGCTGACGTTGACTGAGACTGAGGGGAGCGCCGGCGGCGCTCCCTTTTTTCATGCTGCCCGCTGATGCCGACGGCGCTCATTACCGGTGTGGCAGGTCAGGACGGGAGCTACCTCGCCGAGTTCCTGCTCCAGAAGGACTACCACGTGGTAGGGACCACCCGCGATGCACGCCGTGCGCTGGAGTTGC
>CBIHMX010000033.1:0-11347 GCA_966211115.1 uncultured Gemmatimonadaceae bacterium
GGGAACCAGGCTCGGGTCGCTCACGCGAGTCCCGATTCCCGATTCCCGCTATCCGTACTTCTTCAAAACCTCCGGCACCGTTTCCGGCGTTACCGACTCGATGAAATCGCTGTTGACCATCACCGGTGTCGCAAACCCACAGGCGCCGAGGCATTCCACTTCGATCACCGTGTACTTGCCGTCGGCCGAGGTGACACCGAGCTCACCACAGCCGGTCTTGTCGAGGAACGCCTTTACCACGTCTTCAGCGCCGCACACATGGCACGGCGTCGTCGTGCAGACCTGGATGAAGTGTTTCCCCACCGGATGCTGGTGGTACATCGTGTAGAACGTGACCACGCCTTTCACGTACGCCGGCGTCAGGCCCAGTACCTGGCCCACTTCGGCCATGGCTTCGGGACTGACCCAGCCATGCTGTTCCTGCACCATCCATAACGCCGGCAAAAGCGCCGCCATTTTCGTCGGGTACCGTTCGAGCAGCGCATCGAGCTTCGCCTTCGTAGCGCCGACGAACACCGGCGTGTACGGCTCGTGCGCGTGCCCGTTAGGCGTGGTGGAGATGGCCGCGCCGCCGGCGGCGGAAGGTCCATGGCTCACGATGCGCCCCTCCGTGGCCCATGCCCCATGCTCCGTGCCCTCATCTGTCGATTTCCCCCATCACGATGTCGATGCTCGCGTTGATCGCGATCACGTCGGACAGCAGGTGACCTTCGACCATCTGCGGGATGGCGGAGAGGTTCACGTACGACGGCGGGCGGATTCGCCACCGCACGGGCTTGGCCGTCCCGTCGGAGACGAAGTAGTAGCCTTTTTCGCCCTTGGGGCTCTCGACCGCCACGTACGTCTCGCCGATCGGCGGTCTGGGACCCTCCATCACCTGCTTGAAGTGATGGATCATCGACTCCATTTCGCTCGTCGCCTTGCTCTTGGGCGGGAGGATGAGGCGCGGGTCGTCGACGTTGACCGGTCCGTCGGGCAGCCGTTCCGCGGCCTGCTCGAGAATCCGGACCGACTGCCGCATCTCTTCCATGCGTACGAGGAACCGGTCGTAGACGTCGCCGTTGGTCCCGACCGGTACGTCGAAGTCGTAGGTCTCGTAGTCGAGGTAGGGAAAATCGCGGCGGACATCGAACGCGACGCCCGAGGCGCGGACCATCGGGCCCGACAGGCCGGCGTTGATGGCGTCCGCTGCGCTCATCGCACCGATGCCGATCGTGCGGCCCACCCAGATGCCGTTCCGCGTGACCATGCGATCGACTTCGGCGATCGTCTTCGGGAACGTGCGGGTGAAGTCGCGCAGCCCGTCCATCCAGCCTTCCGGGATGTCGGCGGCCATGCCGCCGACGCGCGTCAACGTGGTCGTCAGGCGGGCGCCGCACCACTGCTCGAGCAGCGTGTAGATCCGTTCGCGTTCCTGGAACGACCAGAGGAACGGCGTGAAGGCGCCGATGTCGATGCAGGTCGTGCCCAGCCACACCAGGTGCGACATGATCCGCGACAGTTCCATCGCGATCACCCGCAGCACGGTGCAGCGCGGGGTGATCTCGACCCCGAACAGCCGTTCAGCGCCTAACGAAAAGGCGACGTTGTTGCCCGGCGAGTTCAGGTAATCCTCGCGATCGGTCCAGGGGATGATCTGGTTGTACTGCCGGTACTCGCCGATCTTCTCGAACCCGCAGTGCAGGTACCCGACGTGCGGGATGCAACGCACCACGGTTTCGCCATCGAGCTCCAGTACCAGTCGCAGCACGCCGTGCGTCGCCGGGTGCTGCGGGCCGAGGTTGATGAGCATGTGCTCACCCTCGAGTTGCGGCTCGAGCGACGGCGGCGCCTCCAGCGTCGTGACGCGCCCCCCATCGTCGACCACGAGTGGCGTCCGCTGCGGCCGGCCTTCGGCATCGAGGCCCGACGTGGAGAGCGAGACTTCGACCGTTCGTTTCTCGGCCACTCGCTATTCTCCCGTCCTGTCGCCGCCGGCCAGGCGCTGCCGCATCTCGAGCGGCAGGTCCTCGAAGGCGTCGGCGATCGTGAGTTCGGTCATCGAGTAGCGGCTCTCCGGCTGCGCCGCCAGGGCCTGTCGCAACTGCTCCGACCGCGAGAAACGGCCTCGCAGTGGAAAATCCTTCCGGAGCGGAAACCCTTCCTGATACTGCTCCCACATCAGGATGCGTCGAAGGTCAGGGTGGCCATCGAACACCACACCGAACATGTCATAGCACTCCCGCTCGAGCCAATCCGCGCCGCGATAAATCGGATATACGCTCGGCACGCGGAGTGGATCACCCTTCTGGATCTCCGTCTTCAAGCGGAGGAAGCGGCGGTATGGCAGCGAACGGAGATGCCACACCACCTGGAGCGGCAACTCGAGGTCGCGGTACTCCACCGCCGTGACATCCGAGAGATAGTCGTACTGCTCGGCCGAGTCGTCGTGGAGGTACCGGACGATGTCCTGGACGGGACCCGTCTTCACGAAGACCGTGGTCTCGCCCCAGATCACCTCGGCCCGAACGAACGCGTCGGGAAATCGTTCGCGGATGCGGTCGGCGGACGGATTCATCGGCCCACCGCGATGCGGCACGCCGCGCGGCGTCGCCGGTGCCGAGGCAGGATCCGCGCTGCCCGCGATCATGTGCGGCGCTCCGCTCACAAGCCCGACCGGGTCTGGTGAACCGAATTACCGAACGGCTCCGACAACTCGTCGATGGCTGATGCCGGGATGTACAGCTTGCTCGTGGGGTCGGGCTCCATCTCGTCACGGAGCCGTTCATCCGACATGCGTTCCCGCTTCACCTTTTCCTGCAACATCATGATGCCGTAGATCAGCCCTTCGGGACGCGGCGGACATCCCGGCACATAGACGTCGACGGGGATGATCGTGTCGATTCCCTGCACCACGGCGTAATTGTCGAACATTCCGCCTGACGAGGCGCACGCGCCCATCGAGATGCACCACTTGGGCTGGAGCATCTGCTGCCAGATCCGTCGTATCACGGGTGCGAGCTTGAACGGTACGCGGCCGGCACAGATCAGCACGTCCGCCTGACGAGGCGAAAACGACATCCGCTCCATGCCGAAGCGGGCCAGGTCGTATTTGCTGGCTGCCGTCGCCATGAACTCAATGGCGCAGCAGGCAGTGCCGAACGGCATCGGCCACAGCGAGTTCGCGCGACCCCAGTTCACGAGGAAGTCCAGGCGGGTTGTGACCCACCCTTCCTGTGACTGTGGCGCGACGGTGACCAGCTGACGGTCTGGCCGGGCGGTCAATCCCATTGGAGTGCCCCCTTCTTCCAGACGTAGAGGAATCCCACCAGAAGGATGACCATGAACACGATCATCTCTCCCAGTCCGAAGAACGATGTCATTCCGGCGGGACAGGAGCCCGCCACGAGGTCCGCCGTGCACGAGAGCTCGCGATAGTACGCGGCCCACGGAATCATGAACACGGTCTCGATGTCAAAGATGATGAACAACATCGCGACCATGTAGAACTTCACCGAAAAACGTTCACGGGCATCGCCAAGCGGCGGGATGCCGGACTCATACGGTGTATCCTTGACCGGTGTCGGCCGGATCCGGATGGTGAGGTGCGAGAGCGCAATCATCCCGATCGCGTTCACCAGCACAAACCCCAACAGGAGAAGTATCGGCAGGTAGGTGCGATCCATTATTGGATGGCCAGGGGCGTGACCGCCCCGCCGCGGGTTCCGACTTCGTGAAAAAATTCACTTGCTCGGTCGGAACGAAATTATCCTGCGGTCCGAAGTGGTGCAACAGATAGCGGCACCGACAGTTTCGTCAGTCGCGCGCGGTAGTGCAGAATCCCGGAAGTTCGGGGTCAGACCCGGGGTCAGACCCCGGGTCTGACCCCGAACTCGAAAGCCGGTCGCGTCTCGAATCCGTTGTGCGCTCCCGTCGCCATCCGCCGGGTTCGCGAACCAGCGACTGCGAGGCGGACCGGTACGGGACGTGGGCAGGGGGGACGAGGCGCTACCTCGATTCCATGCCCCGAACTGACTTTCCTGTTGCGCACGGCGTGGCGCGCTCACACTTTATGTGCCGTCCCGGCCTCGGCTGGGATCAGGTCAGTATCGAATGAACGACGTCGAGGCCCGCGACGGCGCCTCGGGTTTTCCCAGCATCGCGTTACGGTCGGTCCGTAACGCGATTGACAAGACCCTCTAGGAGGTACACATGAAGCGTGTCCTTTCGTTCGGCGCAGTGGCAATGATGTTGCTCGTTTCCGCGGCGGATGTTTCCGCGCAGGGAAAGCTGTCCGGGTTTCTGGCAGTCGGCCCGACGACGACCACCGGCGACCTGAAGGATGCCGACAGCACGAAGTCCGGGTTCATGGTTCAGGGCGGGTTCGAGTACAAGCTCACGGCGCCGCTCTGGTTCCGCGTCGACGCCTCCATGGGCTGGAACGACCGCATTACGAACTTCGCCGAAGACGCGTACATCTGGACGTTCGCCGGTCGCCTCGAGTATTGGCTGCCGTTCGGCACCGACAAGCTCCGCCCCTATGTCCTCGGTGGCGCGGGCATCATGACGTACAAGCGTAATCCAGGTGAGACGGGCCGCGAGGATACCCCGGAGTTCGCGACGAAGCATCGCTCGCTCATCTCGGGCGGCGCTGGTCTCGACTGGCAGGTAGGTGGCACGAGCATCTTCGTCGAAGGGCGCTATGACATGGGCGGCGACAATCGCGCGCTCATCCCGATCATGATCGGCGCGCGCTGGGGCGCTCGGTAAAGAGTTCGCTCGCAACAGCAAAGGGCCCCGCGAATGCGGGGCCCTTTTTCGTGTGGTTCAATCGATACGAACGACAGGATCCAATCGGCAGCGGCAACACCAATGATTGCCGCTGCCCGGCGTTAACGTCAGATCGACAAGGCCTTCATTGGTTCGAGGACCGCTTCGGCGCTCTTTGCGAGCGCGTTGCGCTCGTCAGTGGTGAGCTCCACCTCGAGCACTGCCTCCAGCCCCTTCCGCCCGATCTTGCAGGGCACGCCGAGGAACAGACCCTTGTGGCCGTACTCGCCTTCCAGCCAGACGGAGCACGGGAGGACCCGCTTCTGATCGTTGACGATGGCTTCAGCCATCTGCACCGCCGCCGCAGATGGCGCGTAATACGCGGATCCCGTCTTGAGGAGTGACACGATTTCTGCGCCGCCGGTGCGCGTCCGCGCGACGATCTGGTCCAGCTGCTCGCGCTTCATGAGTTGCGTGACCGGAATGCCACTGACCGTCGTGTAGTTCACCAGCGGCACCATCGTGTCGCCATGTCCGCCCAGCACCATCGCCTGGATGTCGCGGACCGAAACGTCGAGTGCTTCGGCGAGGAACGCCCGGTACCGCGCCGTATCGAGGACGCCCGCCATACCGAGCACGCGCTCGCGCGGGAAGCCGGTGACCTTTCTGGCAACGTAGCACATCACGTCCAGCGGATTCGACACAACGATCACGATCGCGTTCGGCGACGTCTTCGCGACCTGTTCCGATACCGCCTTCACGATCCCGGCATTCGTGTTCATCAGGTCATCGCGCGACATCCCCGGCTTCCGGGCGATTCCAGCCGTGATGATGACAATTTCCGATCCGGCCGTTTCCTCGTAGCCGTTCGTGCCGATCACGCGCGAATCGAAGCCTTCGATCGGCGCCGTCTGCCACTGGTCGAGTCCCTTACCCTGCGGTATGCCCTCGACGATGTCGACCAGGACCACGCGGCGGCTCAATTCCTTTTCGGCAACGCGTTGTGCGGTGGTCGCGCCGACATTTCCGGCGCCAACGACCGTGATGGTGTTAACCATGTTGATGAGTTGATGAGGTGATGAGGTTGATGAGATACAAGGTAAACGCCGAGCGGCGAATTCGAGTCTTCAACTCTTCAACGACTCAACTCCTCAACCAACTCATCCTCCGACCTGCGACAGCGCCTTCAGACCGCCGACCTGCATCTGCAGCAGCGCGTGTTCCTTCGGCTTGTCGGCCAGCGCCTGCCGGAACAATGGCTCGAGCGGAACGCCGTCGCGCAGCGGGTCGCGCAGGTTGACCTCGTGATCGCCGTAGAGGCAGGTGCGAAGACGACCATCGGCGGTGAGGCGCACGCGATTGCAGGATCCGCAATAGGTGTGGGTCATCGGCGTGATGACGCCGACCGTGCCGGCGGCGCCCGCGATCCGATAGTACTGCGCGGGTCCGTTGCCCCGCGGCGGGCCACCGTCTGGTGTCAACGCGCCGATCGTACCGATACGCGCCAGCACTTCATCGCTCGGCACCACGTGATCCCACGTCAGCTCGCGCATATCGCCCACCGGCATCAGCTCGATGAAGCGCACATGCCAGGGCCGCTCCAGCGTCAGGCGCGCAAAATCCTCGACCTCGTCGTCGTTCGTACCGCGCAGCACGACGACGTTGATCTTGATGGGCGACAACCCGGCGTCTTCGGCCGCTGTCGCCGCGGCGATCGGATCAAAGCCGAGGTTGCGTCGGGCGATGGCCGCGATGCGCGCCGGTTGCAGCGAGTCGGCGCTCATGTTGATCCGATCGAGCCCGGCGGCGCGGAGTGACTTCGCCATTTGCGGCAGCCTGGCGCCGTTGGTGGACAGGGCGATGTCCTCTATCCCTGGAATCGACCTGAGCTGGCGAATCAGCGACTCGAGATCCGGACGGATCGTCGGCTCCCCGCCCGTGATGCGCAGCCGGCGCAGCCCGAGCGGAGAGAGCTGCCTGACGACTTCGGTGATCTCCTCGTACGTCAGGATCTCGGCTTTGGGCAACCACTGAAGGCCTTCCTGCGGCATGCAGTAGACACACCGGAAGTTGCACCGGTCGGTGACCGAGATGCGGAGGTACTCGATGCTCCGTCCCCACTGATCCCTGAGCGCGGTCATCCAGCCACCTTCGCGCTTTGCCGCGTTGGATCGACCCACTCGCTCGTTCCGTCGAGGTAGTGTTCGCGTTTCCAGACCGGCACGCGCCGCTTGAGTTCCTCGATCACATAACGAGTGGCGTCGAGGGCGGGGCCGCGGTGCGCGTGCGCGCAGGCGATGGCCACGCTGACATCGCCGATACGCAACGTGCCGATCCGGTGTTCGAGCGCGACCGCGATACCCGGAAACCGGTCGACGGCCTCGGCCACGATGCGATTCATCTCCGCGTCCGCCATCGCGTCGTATGCGGAATAGTCGATCCCGTCCACGTCGCGTCCGTCATTCGAGTTGCGCACCGTTCCCAGGAAGATCGAAACAGCGCCATGATCAGGCCCCTCGACAGCGCGGATGAGGGCGCCCGTGTCGATCGGTCGGGTCGTCAGCCTGGCCGCACTCATCCGCCGGCTACCGGCGGGATGATGGCGACCTCGTCTCCACTACGGACGGGAGCAGTGTCCGGCGTGTATGTCGCATTGAGCGCGAGCAGCGGCGACGGCGGCAACGCCCTCCCGCCGGCAAGTTCGCGAACCCGGGCGACGATGTCGCCCACGACCGATCCTTCTGCAATATCGAGCGTTAACTCATTCTGCCCGACTGCATCGGCGTACGAGGCGAACAACAACACACGCACTGTCATGAACGGAATATACGGCTGAACTCAGATTGGTTCGCGAGGCGAGCTGAACATCGGGCGCAAAAAAACCCCGGTGTTGGCCGGGGCACATATCACTGCGGCAGAAATCACTCAGTGACGGTTGGCGGAACGAGATCGGCGACCATCGCGCGGAGTTCCTTTGACGGCTTGAACACTGGAACAGGACGCGCAGAAACCTCTACAGGAGAACCAGTTCGGGGATTTCTTGCCATGCGCGTCTTGCGATGACGGATCTTGAAAGTGCCGAATCCGCGGACTTCAATGTTCTTCTGTTGTTGGAGCGCATCCTTGATGGCATCCAGGAACGCATCAACCACCCTTGCGCAGTCCTTCTTGGAGATCATCGGCCCAGCAGTCTTTGCGATCTGCTCGGTCACATGCTCGACGAGGTCTGCCTTGGTCATTGCCTGGCCTCAACGAAGAACCGGGGTAAACCACACCCGAACTGGGACCGAACTTAGGACGTTAATTATTGCGTGTCAAGCGGTTGGCTCACCTTGGGCAACGTCGCTTCTCACGGCTTTCATGAACTCTGAGAAGTGCGGACGGGCGTCGTGAGGGCCCGGAGCGGCCTCCGGATGGTACTGAACGGCAAAGACAGGTAGCCGCTTGTGTCGCAGTCCCTCGACGGTCTTATCGTTGAGGTTGACATGCGTGACTTCGAGTTCTGGTGCTCCCGGGATCGCTTCCGGGTTGGCGGGGTCACCGGAAACCGCGAATCCGTGGTTCTGCGAGGTGATCAGCACCTTGCCGGTTTCGAGGTCCTTGACCGGGTGATTCCCTCCCCGGTGGCCGTACGGGAGTTTTTCCGTCGACCCGCCGAAGCTGAGGGCGATCATCTGGTGCCCCAAACAGATGCCGAAAATCGGGACCTCCTTCTCGGCGATCGTGCGAATCGTCTCGGGCGCGTAACTGACCGCCGCGGGATCGCCCGGACCATTGGAGAAGAAGACGCCATCGGGATCCAGGGCAAGCGCCTGCTCCGGCGGCGTGGTCGATGGAACGACCGTGACGCGGCATCCCTGCTCTTCGAACAGCCGCAGGATGTTTCGCTTGATGCCGAAGTCGTACGCGACGATGTGATGCGGCGCGTCTTTCGATCCCCACTCGTAAGGCACCTTGGTCGTCACGACGCTGGCGAGGTCGAGTCCTTCCATCGACGGGCAGGCGTCGAGCGCCGCGCGGGCGGCGTCGGAGGGCGACTCACCGGTGTCGATCACGCCGCGCATAACGCCGGCGGAGCGGAGGTGGCGCGTCAGCTGGCGGGTGTCGATGTCTTCGAGAATCGGCACGCTGGCCGCGGCGAGGAAGCTCGCCAGGTCGCCGTCCGCCCTCCAGTTGGAGTACTGCTTCGACAGTTCGCGAACCACGACCCCGGCGACCTGCGGCTGCGATGATTCCGGGTCTTCGCGATTGATGCCGTAGTTCCCGATCATCGGCGCCGTCATGACGACGATCTGGCCGCGATACGACGGATCGGTGAAGACCTCCTGGTATCCGGTCATGTTCGTCGTGAAGACGACTTCCGCCACGGTCTGCGGAGCTTCGGAAACCAGCGATCCACGAAAAAGGGCTCCGTCCTCGAGGAGGAGGAACCCTGGCCGGCGAATTGGCGAGTTGTTCACGCTGATCGCTACTTCTTTTCGCTTCCGGTAGGTGGCAACGGACTCTTCGCGGACGTATCGAGTGGAATCACCGACTGCGGCGGCGGAGTCGTGGTCGTGGGAGCCGGTGCCAGCCCCTTGTCGAGAATCGATTCCGGAGCCCGGCCACGCGTGGTCATGAGCTGCAACACGAACGCGAGGAACAGGAACAAGCCGCCCGCCCACCAGGCGATCCTGGTCAGGACGTTCCCTGCCTGACGAGTGCCAATGAACGAGTCAGCCGCGGTTGACACACCGCCGAACGATGCCGCCAGCCCGCCGCCTTTCGCCGCCTGCATCAGGACCGCGGCGATCAGCACGAGGCTGTCGATAATCAGGATGACCAGCAGAAAAGTGTACATGCTCTCAGAACCAGCGTAAGTCGAAAACAGCTAAGCGAATAAAGGTAGCCAACTTACGGGTCGAATCAAGCTCGGACGATGGTGGACCACGCTTCCGGGTCGAGGCTTGCTCCCCCCACCAGCACCCCCTCGACGTCCGGCGCGCCGAGGAGCTGGGCGACATTCCCGCGGTTCACGCTCCCGCCGTAGAGGATCGGGATGGCGTTGTACTTCTCCGGCGACATGAGCTTGAGCTCGGACCGGATCAAGCGGTGTACGCGGGAGGCATCGTCCGGCGTAGCCGTCCTGCCGGTGCCGATCGCCCAGACGGGCTCGTACGCGACCAGCACATGCGCCACCTGCGACGCGTCCAGGCCTCGCAGGCCGGCTCGCAGTTGACGCAGGACAACGATGTCCGTCTCGCCCGATTCCCGTTCCTCGATTTTCTCACCGACACAGATGATTGGCGTCAGGCGCGCGCGGAAACAGGCGGCGACCTTCCGGCCCGTCTCTTCGTCGGTTTCGCCAAACACGTGCCGCCGCTCGGAGTGTCCGACCAGGGCAAACTGCGCGCCGGCGTCGCGCGACATTCCCGCCGAAACCTCACCGGTGAAGGCACCCTTGTCTTCCCAGTGGATGTTCTGGACGCCGACACGAATGTCCGATCGGTCCTTCAACCCTTCGACGACGGCGGCGAGCGTCACCGCCGACGGAAAGAGAATGACCTGGCGATCAGAGTGTCTCGGGTAGTATTGCAGGAACGACTTCAGGAACTCCCGGGCGTCAGTCGGCCCGTGATTCATCTTCCAGTTGGCGGCAAAGACAGGACGCGCCATCGCCGTCAACGATCGTCGAGGGCTGCTACGCCGGGCAGGATCTTGCCCTCGAGGAACTCCAGCGACGCGCCGCCTCCGGTGGAGACGTGGCTCATCGCGCTTTCGAGTCCGGCCTCCGCAACGGCCGCCGCGGAGTCGCCGCCACCAACGACCGTGACCGCTCCCTTCCCGGTGGCTGTGGCCATTGCCTGCGCAATCGCGAGCGTGCCCTTGTCGAATGGCGGCGTTTCGAAAACACCCATAGGACCATTCCACAACACCGTTTTTGCGCTCGCGATGGCACGGGCAAACGATGCCGCGCTGTCAGGACCGATATCGAACATTGCCGCGTTGTGCGGAATGGCATCGCGATGGACTGCCCGGGCGGTGGACGGCTTGTCGAGCGAGTCAGCGACGACGGCATCGTGAGGCAGGGTCAGGCGCATGCGTGCGCGATCCAGCAGTTCGCGCGCGAGCGCCACGCGATCTGGTTCCACCAGCGACTTCCCTGTCTCGAGGTCCATGGCGCGGTAGAATGTACACGCCATCGCGCCGCCAATAAGGAGTCCGTCGACCCGGGGCAACAGCGCCTCGATGACGTCGATCTTTCCCGAAACCTTGGCCCCGCCCAGGATCGCAATGAACGGCCGTTCGGGCTTCGTGACGGCCTGGCCGAGGTAGTCGAGCTCCTTCTGCATGAGAAATCCCGCCACCGCTGGACGCAGGTGCTCGGCTACGCCGGCGGTCGACGCATGCGCACGATGTGCCGAACCGAATGCATCGTTGACGAAGAAATCGCCCAGGGCGGCGAAGGCCTTCGACAGCTCCGGGTCATTCTTCTCTTCCCCGGGATGGAACCGCGTGTTCTCGAGAACGAGAATCTCCCCATCGCCTAACGCCTTGGTCGCGGCAATCGCCGAATCCCCGGCCGATGACGGTTCGAAGCGCACGGGGAGTTTCGTCA
>CBIHMX010000034.1:0-11192 GCA_966211115.1 uncultured Gemmatimonadaceae bacterium
GCCAGGCGGAGACGAAGCACTCGGATGCGCTGCTCATGCTCGACCCGGCGTTTCGGTCGGCGGAGGACAGCCCGTACGAGGATGTCGACCGGCTGGCGGTGATCCTGGACGCCATGGCCACGGTCGCTCGCCGCCGGCAGGAGGGGACGTTAGGCACGTCGCTCAAGGAGGGCTTCCGCGACCTCGGCATCGAGTACCGGGGCGGCATCTCGCCAACCACGTCGGAGAGGCACCGCCAGCAGTACGAGGTCCGCGCGCAGGGACAGACGTTCGACTGCCACGAGCACATCGTGCTGGGGAACAGCTACGATCCCAAATACTGCCTGCGGGTGTATTTCACGTCACGCGCACCGATGGAGCCGAGGTTCGTGATCGGGCACGTCGGTCGTCATTTTGACGTGAAGAGCACGACCTGAGCGAGTCGCTCGCTCCCGGGTCTTCATATATCAAGGTCTCCGCCTCTCAGCGTGAGCTCCAACACCAGATTCCTTCAGCTACAGACGTTGGCGAAGTACTTCGCGAGATCGATGATGAGCGGCGGCAGCGTAGCAACCGGGTGCCACACCAGCCGTGTGTCGAGCAGTTCGGGGCGTTTGTCCCCAGGTCGCCACCGTTCGAACGCGCGCGCATCCAGGTCGACGACCCAATACTCGGGTACGTTCTTTTCCTGATATGCGGTCCTCTTGTCGAATCGATCCCAACGGGCGGTCGACGGTGAGATCACCTCGGCGGCAAGCAGGAGACCGGTGATGTCCCGCCACGTGTTCGCATTGATTTCCGCCGGAACGACAAAAACGTCTGGCTGAACCAGGCGAGTGTCCGACAGCTCGATTTCGGCAGGCGACGTGAGCGTCCGACCGATGCCGTTGTGCCTCGTGTATGGTGCAAGGATCTCGTACAGCAGGCTGACGGCAACCTGATGGCGGTACGACGGAGCCGGGCTCACGAGGAGAATGCCGTCGAGCACCTCGTAACGCTGCCCGTCCTGGGGAAGGGCACGCACCATGTCCAACGTCCAGTAGGTCTCGTGTGCGGGCATACCCATAGCGTACCCTCGGCTCGGTGTGAATGACAAGCGAACATAGGCCGAGGATCGCATCGCGAGTGGCAAGACGCTTCATCATGGGAATGCAGGTGGTATCAAATCCACGCGCAACTCGCTCGCTCGTGGACCTGCCTTTGCTCGACTCGGCTCTCGCGTCGCTCGCTCCGCAGTGGCTCACTCCTCGTCTACTGTATATAGAACGAGGTCGGCGAGACGTTGCTCGCTACCCGCCCTGGCGCCTTCGCATTGGCGTGGTAATGCTACCTGACGCAGCGTGAGGATGATGTCTTTTCGAGTTCGGTCGCCATCCTCGGCGTATGTTCAGTTGTCTTTCACGCCGAGCCGAGCGTAGCGTATGGGCATGCCCACGCAGGACACCGACTGGACGGCCGAACGGGCCATCGCTCTTCCCGACGACGGGAAACGGTACGAGGCCCTGGACGGGGAGCTGTTCGTGAGTCCGGCGCCCCGGCCCGATCATCAGTCCGTCGTGCTCCAGTTGATTGCGGTCCTGAACCAATACGTCCGCACGCACAAGCTGGGATGGGTTTTTGCGTCGCCCGCGGACATCGAGTTCTCACCGCGTCGTTATGTGCAGCCGGATGTGTTCGTGGTGTCCGATATCGGGCAGGGACGACCGCGTAGCTGGGCTGAAGCACGACCGATCTCCCTGATCGCCGAGGTAGTGTCGGAATCGACAGCGCGCGCGGACCGCTTCACCAAGCGCAGGACATACCAGAGCGAGGGCATTCCCCTCTACTGGATCGTGGATTCTGACGCCCGCCTCGTCGAGTGCTGGACGCCTGGCGACGAACGGCCAGATATGGCGAACGACAGTCTCAACTGGCAACCACGAGATGACATACCGGCGTTGGTGATTAGTCTTCCCGAGTTCTTCGCTGATGCGCTCGAGTAGACGTCGGTCGCATTCACGAGGTCGCGAAGCCGTCGCCTCTGCACCATCCGTTGCCGAGTGCTATACCTAACCGCCAACTAGAATACACGGGCGAGGTCGATCCGCAGCGGATCGATGTCATCCCTCGGATGCCACTCAAGTATGTCGGCGATCACTTCGGGACGCTCATCAGAGGGCGTCCACCGCTCAACCATCGTGGCATCGATGTCGAGTATCCAGTACTCGGGTATGCCCGCTGCCTGGTAAGCCGGCCGCTTCTTGATGCGATCTGCAGATGCGGTCGAAGGTGACAACACCTCCACCACCAACAACAGTTTCCGCACATCACTCCACGATTGTGGCTCACCTTGTCCCTCGTCAGGCACGACGAACAGGTCAGGTTGCACGGTGGTCAGCGGTGAGAGTTCGATATCGGCCGGCGACCACCACACCCAGCCAAGCTGGTGTTGCGCGACATACGGAGACAATGCGGCAAACAGCCTTGCGAGCACGGCCTGATGACGCGGCGACGGGGCGGGAGTCATGAGCAGTTCCCCGTCCAGCACCTCGTAACGTTTTCCGTCGTCGGGGAGTGCGCGGACCATACTGGGGGTCCATACCGTCCGTTCTGCTGGCATACCCATAGCGTAGGCTCGGCTGGGCGTGAGGGACAAGCGAACATACGCCGAGGATTGCACCGCTCGCCGCGTGACGCGTCATCCCGGGAACGCAGGTGATATCAATTCCGCGCGCTCGCCCGACCAGGGTTGCCAATACTGGCCCCTGCCCGCCAACGGTACATAGAAACGCTATGTCCAATTGACGTGCGGGTAAAACTGTGGTATAACCATGGTATGAAAACCGCCATTTCGCTGCCCGATGAGTTGTTCGAGGAAGCCGAATCGCTGGCGAGCCGGCTTGGGATGTCTCGCAGCGGTCTCTATGCCGCGGCGCTCGAGGACTTCATAGGCCGACACCGGGCGAAGCGCGTCAGCGAACGCCTGGATGCGATCTACTCGTCCCAACCGTCAGCGCTGGATTCCAGCGTCTCAGCAGCCCAGCGCAAAGTGCTCAAGCGAACCGACTGGTAGATCATGGAACGAGGAGAGGTCTGGTGGGCGGACCTTGATCCGTCCGACAAGTCGGAACCGGCGTTCCGCCGGCCTCTGCTCATCGTTCAGTCAAACGGGTTCAATCGCAGCCGAATTTCGACAACGATCGCCGTGGTGATGACCTCGAACCTTCGGCTCGCTGAAGCACCCGGCAACGTGTTCGTTCCCTCAGAGGATTCAGGGCTTCCGAAGGATTCGGTGGTCAACGTTTCGCAGATCCTCACGCTGGAGAAGTCCGCCCTCTCCCATCGGGCGGGTAAGCTTGCGCCGCGCTACATGAGGGCCGTGACCGACGGTCTGAAGTTGGTAGTCTTCGGCTAAGAAGACGGCCGTGCGCGACAGCCGCACTTGGCCCCGATCACCGCTTTCGCACGCCCCGCCCATCCGTACATTGGACCACGACCGCGTCACCCAGATCCACTTTACGAGGTTCCTCATGCGCCTGAGTTCCGCCCCTGCCTGCGCGTCGATCCTGACACTCCTCGTCCCGCTGGCGATTGCCGCCCAGCAGCCGGCGACCCCGGCCAACAGCAAGCGCGCGATCACCGTCGCCGACATCAAGGCGTGGAACGCCGTCCGGCAGGCCACGCTCTCGAACGATGGGCAGTGGTTTGCCTGGGTGACATCGCCCAACGAGGGAAACGCGACGCTGCACGTGCGCCGAGCCAACGGGCAGGGGACAGAGACGCGGATTCCCGTGGGCGAGAACGGCGGGACGATCGAGATCTCGGGTGATTCCAAATGGATCGGCTACATCGTGGCGCCGAACTGGGTGGATACCGCCGCGGCGCGAGGGCGAGGTGCCGCTCGTGGCGCTGGCGTCGGGAACGCAGCCCGGGGCGGTGGGGCGCCAGCCGATTCCGCGCCCCGGCGCGCAGCGGCCAACAAGGTCGTGCTGATGAACCTCGCCAGCGGCGAGAAGAAGGAGTTCGATCGCATCCGCCGCTTCGTGTTCAACGCCGATGATGCGACATGGGTCGCGCTGGTCGGGTATCCGGCGGGCAGTGCCACGCCATCGGCTGGTCGTGGCGGCGGGCGCGGCGGCGGCCGTGGTGGTGGTGGTGGTGCTACCGGCGGCGCCAATGCCGCGGCCGGAGCAAACGTCATGCTCCACCACATCGCGTCGGGTGAGACGCAGAACCTCGGCCTCATCCACGAGTTTGCGTTCGACGAGTCGGGTGAGTGGCTCGCCTACACGATGGACACACCCGACCAGGTCGGGAACGGCGTGCAACTCAAGAACCTGAAAACGAACGTGGTGCGTTCGATCGACAATGAGCGGATGATCTACCGGCACCTGGCCTGGACGGACAGCTCTCGCGGGCTATCGGTCATGCGCGGCAAAATCGCCGATGCACCGGGCAGGGATACGGCCTTCACGCTGGTGGCGTTCACGCAGTTCGGCGCCAATGGACCGGCCAAACGCCTGGAGTTCGATCCCTCGGGTCGCGCGGATTTTCCGAAGGACTGGAAGCTGGCGTCTGATCGGGCACCTCGTTATGCAGATGACCTGTCGGCGGTGTTCTTCGGCATTCGTGAAGGCGCGAAGCCGCCGGTGCGCGGGCAGGCGGTGGCGGGACGCGGGTCGTCGCTCGTCCAGCCGGGCGCGCCGGGTGCCGGCGGGAGCGTCAATCAGCCGGCCGCGGGTCGCGGAGGCGCAGCGGCTGATGATGTGTCCCTGATCCTGTGGCACAAGAACGACCCGCGGCTGCAGTCGCAGCAGATCGTGCAGGAACAGGCGGATCGCAACTTCAACTACTTGTCGCAGTTTCGGTTTGGCGAGAACAAATTCACGCAGCTCGTGTTCGATTCAATTCGCGGCGTGACGCTGATGCCTGGCGAGCGTTATGCATACGGCACGGACAACAGCGCCTACCAGCAGGAAGCATCGTACTCGGGCCGGAACTACATGGACGTGTACCGGATCGACCTCGTATCCGGCAAGTCCACGCTCCAGATGAAGCAGAAGCCCGCGGTTGGTGCCATGTCCGCGTCTCCAGACGGTTCGAAGCTCCTCTACTGGGGCAAGGATGGGCACTACTGGGTGCTCGACATGGCGACCGGCGACACGGTGAACATCACGCGAGGCGTGGCGACGTCGTTCGTGAACACCGAGGACGACCACAACAACCTCTTCCCGCCGGCGATCGCACCGCGCGGTTGGGCGAGCGACAGCAAGTCCGTGCTGCTGTACGACAACTGGGACATCTGGCAGGTACCGGTGAACCCCTCGTCAGGCAGGGCGGTGAACCTCACTGGCGACGGGCGGCGGCGACAAATTCGCTACAATCGCGTGTACGCGTTCGGGAGCGAAGGCGCCGGCGGCGGCGGCCGATTCGGCGGGGCGGGACCAGCCGGCATCGACCTGTTGAAGCCGCTCTACCTCGGCACGTATGGAGAATGGACCAAGCGAGAGGGTCTTTCGCGCGTCGATCCCGGCAAGCCGGGAGCCCAGCAGCTCGTGTTCGATACGGCGCGGTTCAACGTGGTGAAGGCGCGCAATGCCGACACATTCGTCTACACCCGGCAGAACTTCATCGAGTACCCGGACTGGCACGTCTTCGACGCGAATTTCAAGCCGGCCGCGCAATTGACCGACGTCAATCCGCAGATGAAGGACATGAGCTGGTCGTCAGGCACCCGGTTGATCGACTACCGGAGCGCCAAGGGCGACCGGTTGCAGGGCGCGCTCTACCTTCCCGCGAACTACGAACCGGGGAAGAAGTACCCGCTGCTGGTGACGATCTACGAGAAGCGATCGCAGAACATGCGGACGTTCGTGTCGCCGAGTGAGACGCGGGCGCCCGATCCGGCGCTGTACACGAGCCGTGGCTTTGCCGTGCTCGATCCGGACATCGTCTACAAGGTGAACGATCCGGGCATGTCGGCCGTGTGGAGCGTGATCCCGGCGGTGAAGGCCGCGATTGCGACGGGCATGATCGACGAAAAGAACGTCGGCCTCTGGGGACACTCGTGGGGCGGCTACCAGACGGCGTTCCTGGTCACCCAGACGAACATCTTCAAGGCGGCCATCGCCGGCGCGCCGCTCACCGACATGGTGAGCATGTACAGCTCGGTGTACTGGAACACGGGCGGCGCCAACCAGGCGATCTTCGAGTCGAGCCAGGGACGCTTCACGGGCAACTTCATCGACAACTACGACGCCTACATCCGCAACTCGCCGGCGTTCCACGCCAAGAAGCAGCAGACACCGTTGATCATCCTGCATAACGACAAGGACGGCGCGGTGGACTTCAACCAGGGCATCACGCACTTCAACACGCTGCGCCAACTTGGCAAGGACGTCATTCTGCTGGAGTACGTGGGGGAGAACCACGGCCTGGCGCGCCCGGCCAACCAGAAGGACTACGCGGGGCGCATGACGGAGTGGTTCGACTATCACCTCAAGGGCGCTCCACCCGCGGAGTGGATCGTGAATGGGGTGCCGCGGATCAGAATGGCGGATCACCTGGCGGCGCGGAAGGATTCCACCCGGAAAGTGATCATTCAGTAAGACGCGAAGGGCAACGGCCTCGAGTCGCGAGCTCAGCGACTCAGGCCCACACGTCGGCGAAATAGGATGGCATTGCGTGTTGCGGAAGGCTTCACCCTGGGAATGCGTGAGGCATCAATTCCACGCGCTCGCCTGACCAGGGTTGCCAACATTGGCCCCTGCCTGCCTACCCCATCAAGGCTGCGAAACAGGGTGCCGCTTTGCGAGCTTCTCGACATTCGAAGCGGCCACATCCTCCAATCGAAAACCCATGCTCGTCGCTACTCCGGCGACGCACCAGAGGACGTCGCCGAGTTCTTCGGCGAGACGATCGCGATCGAGTGAACGATTCTGGAAGAGGTGCTTGCGCACGTGTGCCAGCACTTCGCCCGCTTCCTCGGCTATCCCCGCTGCGGCGTCGAGCAGTTTTTGATCACCGGTGAGCGATGCGTTCATCGTCCGCGCGGCTGCCTCCTGGTACGCATCAAAAGTCACGCTTGGCCTCCCCGGCATGCATGAGTTTCTCTACCTCGTTGCGTTGCTGTACAGCGGCTCCCTCGGCGTTACGCCATAACGTCAATAGCTGGTTCCAGGCGTTATGCGCCTCGTCACGCCGGCCCGCGCGGGCATGCAACTCACCGATGCGGCGCAGCACGTGGCCGATCTCGATGGCGTCATTTTCATAGCGCCAGAGCCAGGGCGTAGCGAGATACTCGCGATACGTGGCCAGCGCGAGGTCAGGCTTTCCAGCTGCATCATACGCACGGGCCAGGAATGGCAGCACACAGATGGTGCACCAGGACGAGCGGGACGCCGCGAGCAGCTCGCGCTCGGCTTCCTGCACCCGGCCCGTTGCCAGGGCAATTTCACCACGCGTCCACGCCAGTTGGGCGATCATGAGGCGATCGATCGCGCGATTGTTGCTGTCGGCCGCGGCCAACAGCTCTCGCGCGCGAGCGATGTCGCCGGCTTCGGCATAGAACCTCGCCAGCGCATCGTATGGCCGGTCCGCCGGCAGAATGCTGTCGATGGGATACAGCGCGAACACGGAATCGACAATGGCACGGGCGCGCGCTGCCCGCTTGTTGTAACGCAGCTCGAGGAAGCCAAGCTGCATGGCGCCGAAGAAGCGCCGGCCGTACGACTCGCTCTTCGTGCTCAACGTGATCTGCGTGCGCCAGAGACGCTCGGCTTCCACCAGGCGACCCTGGGTCATGGCGATGGCGGCGAGCTGTTCGTACGCATCCACCAGCGCGAGCGTGTCGCCCTGCAAGCGCAACTGATTGGCGCGGGCAAGTTCCTCGGCCTTTTGCCAGTCCTGGCTCGCCGCCGCGTGCTGCACTTCGACTATCGGCACCAAACCGTCATCCGGAAATCGACGGTGCATGAGGTCGAGCACATGGCGCGCTTCAGTCAACTTTTCATCACCAACAAGTGCGTTATACAATCCGTGGTACAGCACATTGATGCTGGAGTCGATGGCGATTGCACGATTCCACAGCGTGACGGCTTCGGCGAACTGGCGCGTGTCGCGATAGGCAAGTGCCAGGTTGTTCAGGATGGGTACGTCGGACGGGTAACGTTCCAGCAAGCGGCGGTACTCGCGTATGGTGCCTTCGTAATCGTTGCGTACGTAGGCGTCCTGCGCGACCATGACCGCGCGTTCGCGGAGTGGCAGTCGATCCGCGTGCTGGAGCGCGCTCATCCTGGCCGCGAGCGCACGCCCGGGTTCAGCCAGAGCGGCGTAGGCACTCGCGATCCCGGAGTAGGCGGTGGCGAAACCCGGGTCCAGCGCGATCGCTTCCTCATAGTGGCGCATGGCAGCAACACGATCGCCGTTCACGAACAGCCGATAACCCTGGGTGTACGCGCGCAGGGCAGGCAGCGAAGCGGTCGTGGCCTGCTCCAGGGCCGGCATGTCGCGCAGGTCGCGGAGCGACTCGCCAAGTCGTTGGCGGAACGCCCGGCTCGCCCGGCCAACGGCGGCGATGAGCTGCGTGGAATCGTCCGCGGTCTCGCGCACCGCCGACAGGGCCTCACCGCCGTCGGCGCTGGTGAGCTGCACGGCAATGGCGTATGTCCCGCCAACACGGGCGATCGAACCGCTCACGTATGCCTTGGCACCCTCGCGCAAGGCGACATCGCGGGCGACGCTGTCGTCGGGAATGAACGAACCCTGGTGCTTCATGCGTTCGAGCGCCAGGTGAACCTGCACCGGGGTCAAAACACGCACGTTAGGCGATTGTGTCAGGTCGATCCGGAATGCCTCGGTAATCGCGGCGGCCAGCATCGTATCGCCCTGCTGGTCCCTGAACCGGCTGACGACGATCCGGTCGCGGGCCGCGAGTGGTCCGCCAAGCAGCGACGGCCCCGAATCGGCTCCGCGCAGCATCACCAGCCCCCCGCCGAGCAGGGAGGTCACGACGACGGCAGCCGCTGCGGCGATCAGCACGGCGCGGTTCCGCTTGAGGTACTTGCCGGCCCGGTATGTGAGGCTGTCGGGCCGGGCGTTGATCGGCAGGCCGTGCAGATGCCGCCGGATGTCGGCGGCCAGGTCATCGACCGACGCATAACGCCGCTCCGGTTCCTTGCGCAGGGCCACCAGGCAGATCGTGTCGAGGTCGCCCCGCAATTGGCGGCGAAGGATCTTCTGCGTGCTGACGCTGGGCGGCTCCGGCACCGTCGTCCGCACGGCGTCGGCGATATGGAGCGGGTCGCGGCTGCGCGGGTGGTACGGGGACTGGCTGGTGAGCAGCTCGTACAGCACGACACCTAACGAATAGACGTCGCTGGCGGTGGTGCCGCTCTGTCCTTCGACCTGCTCGGGACTGGCGTATTCCGGCGTCAGCAGGCGAAGTCCCGTGACGGCGGTCGTGCCGGCTGGCGCCTCGGCTGACACGGCCTTGGCGATGCCGAAATCGAGCAGCTTCGGCACACCCTCCATGGTCACCAGAATGTTGGCCGGCTTGATGTCGCGGTGAACGATCCCGCGCCGGTGGGCATGCGCCACGGCGTCGCACACCGACAGAAAGAGCAGCAGCCGTTCGGCGACGGAGAGTGAGCGCGAGCGCACGTACTGGTTGATCGGCGCACCGGCGATGTACTCCATGACGAAAAACGGCAGTCCGTCATCGCTCGTGCCGCCGTCGAGGAGGCGCGCGATGTTGGGGTGCTCCAGCGACGCGAGGATCTGACGTTCGGCGCGAAAGCGGCGGAGCAGGGGATCGATATCCAGCCCGCGCTTGATGAGCTTGAGCGCGACGCGTTGCTGGTACTGGCCGTCCGCCCGCTCCGCGAGGTAGACCGCACCCATGCCGCCGCGCGCGATTTCGCTGAGGACGCGATACGGACCGATCAGCCGCCCGGGTGAAATCGCATCGCCGAGTTCCGGCCAGATACTGTTGACGGCAATGACGGGCGTCTCGATGAAACCGCTCGAGTGTTCGTGCGCGGCGATCAACGCTTCGGCTTCATGACGAAGGTCCGAGTCAGCGCCGCAGGCATCGGCGAGATACGTCGCACGGCGCGAAGGCTCGACCGCGAGCGCCCCGTGAAAGACGTCGTTCAGCCGTTCCCAGCGGTCGGCCTGCATCACGATGCCGGTTTCGTGTTGAGGGCATTGAACAGCCAGGCGCGGGCAAAGCTCCACTCACGTTCGGCGGTGGCCCGGGAGATCTCGAGGACTTCCCCGATTTCGTCCATCGTCAACCCGCCGAAGAACTTCAGCTCGACGACCCGTGCCTTACGAGTGTCCATCGCATTCAACCGTTCGAGCGCGTCCTCGAGTTCGATCAGCTCGACCTGGGGGGCGGCGGCCGAGGCTTCGACCAGGCTGAGGGACACCTGTTCGCGCTTTCCGGAGCGCTTGTCCGCCGCCCGGTCGCGGGCGTGGGTGATCAGGATCCGGCGCATGATGCCGGCGGCCACTCCCATGAACTGGGCCCGGTTGCGCCAGTCGACCGCGCGCTGGTTGATGAGACGCATGTAGGCTTCATGTACGAGCGCGGTGGGCTGCAGGGTATGGTCGGGACGTTCGGCGCCGAGGTAGTGCTCGGCCAGTCGATGCAACTCCTCGTAGACAAACGGCACCATGGCGTCGAGGGCGTTGCGGTCTCCGCCGGAGAACTGGAGCAGCAACTGCGTCACAGCTCCGGTTCCGGCATCGGGGTTTGTCATGCGAGCAACGGGTCGCGGTGAGGCCGGCGGCACGTTCCCGGCCATGGGAAAATGCCGCCGGTTTCGTCCTCCCTCAATGATCACACCGTTGCCCTCCCACCTTGCGCATCGGTCGGTAGGCGCCGAAAGCAACTCGCTCTCACATCCGGTTCAGCCGTTCGGCAACCGTTTTCGCCAGCGTCACGAGCTGCGGCTGCACCGATTCCGCCGATTTCCCGTCGGGTGCAGAGAGCGACATCATGAACATCCGCGTACCGGCCCTGCCGACGAGAAATGCGGCGGTGTCCTGGTACTTGCTCTCGGGCACGAAGTAGAAGACGTACGCTCCGGCCCCGAATCCGCTGACCGGATGCTTCGTGACTTTTTCGACCTTGTAGTTCTTGAGGGTCCAGTTGATTTCGTCCTCGGGCTTGGCGCTCGAGTACACCCTGATCGAAACGACGCCCCCGAAATCGCAGACTGATCCTGATT
>CBIHMX010000035.1:0-10940 GCA_966211115.1 uncultured Gemmatimonadaceae bacterium
GCTTCAGGCACTGCGGCGCATGACGCGCGGCCTCACGCCAGGCCTCGAGTTGCCGTGACGATGCCGACTCCTCCCCGGCTCGCCTTGCGCCTGCTGGCCTGGCGCGTGCCGGAGCCCGATCGCGAGTACTTCGTCGGCGACCTCGTGGAAGCGTTTCACGGGCACGCCGCGACGCGGGGCCTGACCAGTGCGCGCCGATGGTTCTGGCGCGAAACCTTTCTCGCGACGACGACGCGCTGGCCGCGCGTGGCCGCGATTCCCGATGAACGCTCTCCCGAGACTTCCATGACATCACCGCTGCACGCCCTCCGCCTTGCGCTCCGGTCGTTAGGCCGCTCACCAGCACTGACCGGACTCGTGGTGGCCACCCTGGGCCTGGGCATCGGCGCCACGACGTCCGTTTACTCCGTGGCGCGGGCGGCCCTGTTCGCCAAGCCGCCCTTTCCGGAAAGCGACCGACTGGCGCTGGTGTTCGAGCAGGACAAGGACGGCAGCGAGAACAACGTTGGATATCCGACGTACCTGGACCTCGCGCACGAGAACCGCGTCATCGAATCCGCCGCCGCCATGAGTTTCTGGACGCCGACCCTCAACGACGGCGTCGAGTCGACACAGATGGCCGGCCAGCGAGTGACCTGGCAATTCTTCGACGTACTCGGCGTGAAGCCGATGCTCGGGCGGGGATTCGTGGCCGAGGAGGATCGCCAGGGAGCGAACCGGGTGGTGGTGATGGCGCACTCCGTCTGGCGCACCCGGTTTGGCGCGGACAGCACGATCGTGGGCCGCAGCATAACGATGAACGGTGTCGCGTATCAGGTCGTCGGCGTGTTGCCGCCGGACTTCGAAAGCCTGCTTGCGCCAGGGGCTGAGCTCTGGTCGACCCTGCGCTATGACCTCTCACTGCCGTATGCGTGCCGCACCTGCCGTCACCTGCGCATGGTCGCCCGGCTCGACGCGAACGTGAGCCCCGCGGCCGCGGACCAGGCGCTCGACGCCGTTCACGCGCGATTGAAGGAGACGTATCCAGACGATTACGTCGATTCCGGAATGCGTCTCACCACGGTGCACGAGTTTGTGGTGCGGGATACGCGGTCGGCGATGCTCGCGCTCCTCACGGGCGCGACGCTGGTGATGCTCATCGCCTGCTTCAACTCCGCCAGCTTGCTGCTCGGACGCGCCCTGCGGCGCGAGAGTGAGTTTGCCGTGCGCGTTGCCCTCGGAGCGTCGACGCAGCGCCTGTCGATGCTGCTGGTCGCCGAAGGGTTGTTCATCGCGATCGCGGCGGCGGTGGTTGGCACGTTGCTGGCGACCGTCGGTGTCGGCGTGCTCCTGCGCCTGGCGCCCGCCGGCGTACCCCGGCTGGACCAGGTTCGCGTCGACGGCGGGATGCTGCTCTTTGCCGGCCTGCTCGCGTTGTTCACCGGTCTGGCGGCGAGCGTCTTGCCGGCGCTGGCAGTCCTGCGCGGTGGCATCAGCAGTGGGATCCGGATCGGTGCGCGGTCGTTGATCGGCGCCGAACGTCACCGGTTGCGGGGCGGCCTGGTGGCGGCGGAAGTGGCGCTGGCGGTCATGCTGGTCTCCGGATCGTCGCTGCTGTATGGCAGTGTCACCCGCCTCCTGGCCGTGAACAGCGGGTTCGCGACGGAGAACCGCCTCATGATGGAGCTTGGCCTGTCCGGGCCGAGGTACGCCGACAGCGGCGTCGTCTTCCAGGACTGGCGGTCGGTCCTCGACGAGGTTCATGCCGTACCGGGCGTTCGGTCGGCGGCGCTGGCGTCACAGATACCGTTAGGCGGCAACGTCGACATGTACGGCCTGCACCTCGAGGATCGCCGGGGGGAGAGCCAGGCCGAAGATCCGTACGCGATGCGATACGCGGTCACGCCGCGCTACTTCGAGACGATGGGTATTCCGTTACGAGCGGGGCGTTTCATCACCGACGCCGATCACGACCGGGCGCCGCTCGTCGTGATGCTGAATGAAGCCGCGGCGGCGGCGCTCTACCCCGACGGATCGGCGATCGGCCGGCGCATGCTCGTTGGCGGCGGCGAAGGCGCGCAATACCGCACCGTGGTCGGCGTCGCCGGCAACACGCTGCACCAGAACCTCAGCGGAACCCCGGAGTTTCAGGTCTACGTGCCCTCGGTCCAGTGGGGAGAAGAAGGCGGGATGAACCTCGTCGTGCACAGTGACCTTTCTGTCCAGACACTGGTGCCCTCGTTGAGGACCGCCGTCAGGAAGGCCGTTCCCGGAGTAAGTATCTCGCGCGTCGCGACATACGACGCCCTGCGGGATCTCGCGACCGGGGACCGCCGGTTTGCGCTGGCGCTCTTCGCCGGCTTTTCGGGCGTCGCCCTCATTCTCGCCGCCGCGGGGCTGTTCGGGGTTCTCTCGGCTACCGTGGTGGAACGGACTCGAGAGATCGGTGTTCGAACCGCTCTTGGCGCACCTCGCGGGAACATCCTCGGGATGGTGGTGCGGCAGGGAATGGTGCTGACCACCGTCGGTCTGGTGATCGGGCTGTTCGGGACCTGGGGGTCGACGCGGGTGATTGCGACCCTCCTGTATGGAGTAGGTGCGTCAGATCCGACGGTGTTGGCCGTTGTCGTCGTTTCGCTTGTCGTCGTGGCGCTCGTGGCGAGCGCGCTTCCGGCTTGGCGGGCGTCGCGAGTCGATCCCGTGATCGCCTTGCGCGACGGATAGCCGGAACGACCTCAGGGTCGAACGGACACGGCTTGCTGGATTTGCAAATTGGGGTTTTCCTGACGTCGTAGAGTTCGACCCCGCATCGGAGCCATCCCGTGACCGCAATGCACCGTTTTCGCCGCCGCGCCACCGTGGCCGCGTTGTTGACCGTGTGTTCCACCGCGGGTGCGCAGGTGGTCCGCGGAACCGTGGTGGTCGAAGGTTCGGGGGCGCCGGTGCGCGGCGCTGTGGTCACGCTATTGACGCCGGCGGGCGCCGAAGCCGGACGACGCGTCCTGACCGACAGTGACGGCTCTTTTGCGATGCGTGCGCCGTCCGCGGGATCGTATATCGTCGAAGCGCGGGCGATCGGGTACGCGCCTCGCCGTACCGGCGCGCGGCCGGTCGCCGCCGGTGAAACGCTTGTCGAAAAGATCGTCCTGCGCCAGGTCGCCACGCGGCTGGCCACCTTGCGGGTCGAAGGCCGGACGGCGTGCCGCCGCGCCGGCGAGATGGACGCCATCACGACGGAAGTCTGGGACGATGTCTGGGCCGCGCTGGCGGCGGCGCACCTCGCCCGTGAACAGCGCCTGGTGCGTGCCGAGGTGTTCGTCTACACCCGCGAGCTCGACGTCTCGACCGGGCTCGTTATGCAGGAAGACCGCGGCGTGGCGTCGGTGCTCGACGAAAGCCCGTTCCGCACCGCCGCGCCGGCGGAGCTGGCGTCACGCGGGTTCGTGCAGGCGTCTCTCCTTGGTGAGGTTTCGTTCCACGGACTCGACGCGGGAACGATCATCTCGCCGGAGTTCCTCGGCTCCCACTGCTTCAACCTGGTGCGCCGGGACAGCGGGGGCATCACCATGGTCGGGCTCTCATTCCGTCCGCTGAACGAGCGCGGCCGGCCGGATGTCCAGGGATTCCTGTGGATCGACGCGGAATCCCGCCAGTTGCGTACCCTGGAGTTCACGTACACGGGGATCAAGTTGCGGGGCCCCGTGGCCGGCGGCCGGCTCGGCTTCACCAGGCTGCCTAACGGCGTACTGATCGACGACAGCTGGGTGATCCAGCACCCCTTCGAACAGAACCGTCCCGTCGGTGCACAGCGGACCGGCGTGGCCGCGGAGCCGGACAAGACCGCCGCCGCCGGGATGACGCTTCGCGTCGGTGGAGGCTTCGTACTGGCCGACTCGGCTCGCGTGCAGCAGTTCGCGACCGTTGCCGGCATCGTCAGGCAGGGTGCCGCGCCGGCAGATGCCGTGGCTGTCGAGCTGCTGGGAGGCGGCCAGAAGTTCGTGACCGATTCCTCCGGCGTATTTCTCGTGCAGGACGTGCTGCCCGGCACCTACGAGGTCCGGATCCTGCGAGCCGGACCGGCCGAACGCGGCGGTTTCGTGCAGCACGGGCAGATGACGGTGGGCCCCGGCGACGTCGCCCGCGTCGCGCTCGAGGTGCCTGACGCCGATGCCATTGCCGCCGAGCTGTGCCCGCGCAAGTCGGAGGGCGCCGCGCCGCTGTTCGTGATCCTGCGGGAGGAGCATACGGGCCGGTCGGCGAAAAATTATCGCATCGAGGCGCGCTGGGAGCCTCCGGTCGACTCGTCAGGCGCACCGATGGGGCGAGCCGGCGGAGTACGCGCCCTGACCGACTGGCGTGGTGAATTCGTCGCCTGCGACGTACCAGCGGGCGCGAACATCAGTTTTCGCACGACGACGGGCGAAGCGCAGTGGAGCCTGCCGATCCGCGTCGGTAAGCGCCTCAACGTGATCGAGATCGCCGCCGACACCAGCGGGACGCGGAACTGAGCAGGCGGTACGTCGACGGTCAGGGCCGCGGCGTTCCGGGACCGCCGAGCGCGTGGTACTCGCCCGGAACGTGCTGCTTGCGGGCGCCGCCTAACGAAGCGACCGCGGCCAGGAGCTCGTGGGGCTCAGGCGGCTTGGAAAGAAACGTCGCGTACGACGCCGCGAGCGCACGCTGCCGGTGATCGGCGCCGGCAAAGGCCGACAACGCGATCGCCGGCAACAGCTCGGGCGAATGACCCCGGGTGCGGAGGACGCCGAGCAGGTCGAAGCCGTCCTGGACCGGCATGGCGAGGTCGCTTACCAGAACATCGGGACGGAATTCCTCGACAGCCGCCAGCGCGCTGCCGACGTCGGCGACCTCCAGCGCCTCGCCACCGGCGTCGCAGACGATGCGCTTGACCCACAGACGGCTGTCCTCGTCATCGTCGACGATGAGAATGCGGAGTCCCCGCAGGTCCGAGTCGGTGCCTGACGAGTGCGCGCGTTGGCTTGAGGGCGTCGTTGCCGAGCCAGTCATGATGGGTAGCGTGATCGTGAACGTGGCACCCTGTCCCAGTCCGGCGCTGTACGCCGTCACCTGGCCGCCGTGCATCTGGGCGAGATGCTGGACGATCGCGAGTCCAAGGCCCAGCCCACTGTGCGTGCGCCGCGATGTCGTGTCCTCCTGCCAGAAACGGTCGAACAGGAGCGGCAGTGCCGCCTGGTCGATTCCTCGACCCTGGTCGGTCACTGTGATCACCGCGGTGGAATCGTCCCGGTGGGCCGTAATGCGAATGACGCCCGACTTCTCGGAGAACTTGATGGCGTTGCCGAGGAGGTTACTGATCATCTGCTGCAGGCGCACCGGATCGGCTTCCAGCAGGCCAATGTCTGATGCAACGTTCGACTCGATCTGGATGTGCGCATCGGCAGCGATCGCGCGCATGGAATCGATCGTCGACGTCATGACTTCGGCGAGGTCTACCGCTTCCTTCTCCAGGGTAAGCTTTCCCAGCGTGATGCGCGACACGTCGAGCAGGTCGGAAATGAGCTGCGTCTGGAAACGCGCGTTCCGCACGATCACCCGCAGGGCCGCCTGCACCTCCTCCGAATCCGTGCGCATGCGCGCGACTTCGGCCCAGCCGATGATCGCGTTGAGCGGGCTGCGTAACTCGTGCGAGAGGGTGGCCAGGAACTCGTCCTTGGCGCGATTGGCGCGTTCGGCCTCCGCGCGTGATTCGCGCTCGCGCACCAGCAACTCCTCGAGCTGCCGTTCCACCGCCTTCGTGCGAAGCAGGGCGCGGATGGTGGCCACGAGCACCGTCGGCTCGACCGGATGCGTCAGAAACGCATCGGCTCCCGCCTCGTACCCTGCCACCCGGTGTATGTCATCGATGAATGAAGCGGAAAGGTGGACAACGCGGATCGAGCTGGAGGATGGCACCACGCGGACCTGGCGGCAGACCTCGTAGCCATCCATGTCCGGCAGGTTGATGTCGAGCACGATCACGTCGATCGGCTGGGTCGTCGCGATCCTGATGGCGGCCTGCCCGGTCTCGGCTTGCTGCACCTCGAAGTCTGCGCTGCGCAGGATGCGCGACGTGGCGTAGAGCGTGGCGGGATTGTCGTCAACGACCAGGATTCTCGATCTGCTGCCCGTCATGATGCCGCCTCCTGCGGAAGCTTCATCGGGATCGTTACCGAGAAGGTGGAGCCCACTCCCACCTCGCTTCGCACATCGACATCGCCGCCGAGCAACCGCGCCAGCCGCCTGCATAACGCCAAGCCCAGTCCCGTGCCACGCAACCGTCGCTGCAGCGGCGTATCGACCTGGGTGAAGTCATCGAAGATGTGGGCCAGGGCATCACGCGGTATTCCGATGCCGGTGTCGGACACGTGGAACGTGACGGTTCCGTCTCCCGGCACCGTCGCGCGCACGCGCACTTCCCCGTTCGGCGTGAACTTCAAGGCATTGGAAATGAAGTTGCGCAGGATCTGCGACAGCTTGCGGTCATCGGAGTAGAGCCTGATATCGTCTCGTGGTTCCTCGAAGGTGAGAGTCAGGGACTCGTTCATGACGATCGGCTTGAACATGCCGCGCAGTGTCGCGAACAGGTTCACCATCTCGAACCATTCCGGGGAGACCGTCAGTCGTCCCGCCTCGAGCTTGGCCAGGTCGAGCTGGTCGTTCACCAGCTCGAGGAGCTCATCGGCCGAGGTGCGCATCAGCCTCACCTGCTTGTGCTGTTCGATGCTGAGCGGACCATCGAGCTCGCTGAGGAGGATGCCGCTCAGGCTCTTGATCGCGCCTAACGGCGTCCGGAATTCGTGCGAGATGTACGACAGGAACCGGCTCTTCAGTTCTGACGCGTGCCGGAGCCGTTCCGCCTGGTCGTCGAGTTCGGCGTAGAGTGCCACCACGCCCCGATTGGTCGTTTCCAGCTCCTCGCGGAGCGCCTCCAGTTCCAGTTCGGCGCCGGCAAGCCGCTCGGCCAGCATGCCGGCGTCTGGCCCGGCGGCAATTGGAAGGTCGTTGCTGTCCATCGCACTACCTCGCCATCACTACGACTGTGGCGTCGTCGCGGCCGCGAAGAAAGTCGCGGTACAGCACGGCGGCGATGGTGGCCGGGTGGCAGGCGGCGAGCCCCGGGCGGTCGGCCAGGCTCCAGCGCGTGCGCAGGCCGTCAGTGTGCATTACGAGTAGCGAGCCGGCGGGCCATTCGTACGAGAATTCCCGGATCGACGGCGACTCGGCGCCGACGGTGCCATTGGTCGACACCATCCCCTGGTCACGGGCATCGCGGCGGATGATGACACCGGCGATGTTCCCGACGCCGGCGAAGGTGACCGACGTCGTGTGAAGATGGACCCTCGCCATGGCAACCACAGCGCCACGCGTCGACTTCAACGTGACATGGGCGCGGGCCAGGAAATCGGCTGGCGATACCGTGTCATCAGCCACGAACGCCCTCACGGCCGCCGAGGCTGCTTCGAGCGCCAGCAGTCCGTGACCGAGCCCGTCGGCCATGACGAGGGACGCGGTATCCCCGCGAAACGATATCGCCCACTGGTCGCCGCAAACTTCTTCACCCGGCGCGTTGGTTGCGATCGCGCCCACCCGCAGGACAGGCTGGCTGGCGGCAGCGGTCGTTCCAATTCTCGAGAGAACAACGGTGCCGCGGCCGGATTCGGAGAACACGTCGAATTCATTCGACAGGCGCCGCGCCGCGCCCAGCCCGGTGCCCGGCGTTCCGCGGGTGGAGTGCCCGTCCTCGAGCGCGCGCGCGACGTCAGGCAGTCCCGGGCCGCGATCCACAGCAATGAGCTCGACCCCGTGGAAAGATTCGTCCGGGATCGGCTGGATCAGCAATTCGCCACCCGAGGCATGCTTGAGCATGTTGGTTGCGAGTTCTGTTGCCACTATCGCCACGTGCTCCTTCAACACGGCGTCGAGTCTACCAAGGTCAGCCACCTGTCGAGCCCGCCGCCGCGCTGCTCCTACCTGCGAATCATCATGAATCGCGCACACGACGTGGGATGGGGCACTGGCATGGATCAAGCCGCCCGCCATCGCGTGATCGTCACTCGCGTGCCCTTTCCAACCTGTGACTGAATATCGAAATCGTTGACTAACCTCTTGGCACCGGACAGGCCGAGCCCAAGTCCGCCTCCCGTAGACCATCCGTCCGCCATGGCCTGCTCGATGGCCGGTATCCCCGGTCCCTCGTCCACGAACGACACTCTCAAGCCGACCTGCTTGTCAGCGTGCACCCTTTCTACATGCATCTCGCCACCCCCCCCGTACTTCACCGTGTTGCGTGCAAGTTCACTCGTCGCGGTCACCAGCTTGGTCTGGTCGACGAGGCTGAATCCGAGCTCCTGCGCCACGCGCCTGACGAGTTGGCGCGATGCCGCGATATCCTGGTCCCGCCGAAGGGCGAGCGTCACGTCCGCGCCGGTCGAGGTGATCGTCACACGCCTGCCGCACGCAGCATGTCCATGCCGCGCTCGACATTCAGCGCGGTTCGTACTCCTGTCATCTTTGCTCCCATCTCCACCAGCGTGATGGCCACGGCGGGCTGCATGCCGACCAGCACGCAACGGGCATCGAGCAGTTCGGACACCGATGAGATGTTCGCGATCGCGCGGGCAATGAACGAATCGACCACATCCAGCGCCGATATGTCGATCAGGACACCTTTGGCGCCCGTCTCGACGATACGGCTGGAGAGATCCTCCTGGAGTTGCATGGCATGCGCGTCGTGCATGTCGAGCTGGATGGTTACCAGCAACGTCCGCCCCATGCGGAGAATCGGAATGCGTTCCACTATACCATCCGCGCCTTCACGTTCTGACCGGTGCGTTCGAGCGCCAGCGCCAGGGCGTCGGCAAGCGTCGCCTTGGTGGAAATGCCCTGCAGATTGACGCCAAGGTGCACGATCGTCTGCGCGATCTGCGGCCTGACCCCACTGATGATGCAGTCGGATCCCATGAGCCGGATCGCGGTCACTGTCTTCAGCAGGTGTTGCGCGACCAGGGTGTCCACGGTCGGCACGCCCGTGATGTCGATGATCGCGATCTGAGCACCGCTTTCCACGATCCGTTGAAGCAGCGTTTCCATCACAACCTGGGTGCGCGCGCTGTCGAGCGTGCCGATCATCGGCAAGGCAAGGATCCCTTCCCACAACTTCACGACCGGAGTGGAGAGCTCGAGCATCTCCTGCTGTTGCCGCGAGATGACTTCCTCGCGCGCCTGTTGAAAGGACGCAACGGTCAATAGCCCGAGCTTGTCGATCAACTGGCTCACCTCGAGTACCGCGGCAAGCAGTCGTTGGGTGTCGGAAATCTCGCGGCGGAGCACCATGAAGACGGCTTCTCTCAGTGAGAAGACGAACATGGCGGTCTGCGAAGCCGTGTAGCCCTGCCGAGCGCGATCGGACGACAACTGGCTCAGGAACGAGCGCACGTGCTTCCACGGCTCCGCCTGTACATCGTCGATCTTTCTGCTTTGTGTGGCGTCGTTCATCAGGCGAAGAAACTCGTCAGCCTGGTTACGGAGCTCGCCACCCCGATTGCGAAGGTCGCCGACGGCGCCTGACGACACCAACAGGTCCTGCCAGGTGCGAAGGATCTCGTCGCTGTGCAAGCGCAGTGCGTCAACGGCCGCGAATTCCGTGTTCGCCATTCATGGGCTCCGGGGTATCGAACCAATTGTTGGGGGGGCAGCAATATTGCGCCCTCGATACATCCCGTGACACCCGACTCAGGGAGTAGACGCGCCCGACACTTTGAGGCTAGGGGTCGCGCGTCCTCAGCCCCCGCGTCCACCGCCTCGTCCGTTCCGTATTCGTGGAGGAAGCTGCGCCCACTGATCGGTCGTAAGGATTTCTCGCGCCCGGCGCAACGCGGCCTGCTGGTTGGCCTGCACCTTCTCCAACGCTGGTCGTAAGCGCGCATTCAGCGCCGCCATGTCCGGATTGGCGCCGGCACCCTCGACATCCTTGCGCACGGTCTCCGCCAGGTCCGTATTCTGAGCGTTCAGCGAATCGGAAACGATGCGAAGCTGCGAGACCTGGTCTGCAGTCAGCTTCAACGAGTCGCTGAGATTGAGGATCGACAGCACGGGATTGAAATTCGCCAATGCCGACGCGAATCCGCCCAGTCCCGCACCACCTGGTCCACCTCCCCGGCCACCGCGACCGCCGAAGGCCGCTCCGCGAACGGCATCGATCGCATCGCGTACACGATCCGGACCAATCATCAGCCGTGCGTTGACTCCGACCTGGAACGGGATACGGATCCCGTTTGCTCCCTGCCGCGAGGCGCCAAACCGTTCATTCACTTCATACAGGTAGCGATTCGATATCGGATCGAACCCGCGCGCGTACAACAACGTGTTGTCCTGAGACCGGATCGCGCCCCAGCCATGAAGGTTGTTCGTGCCGTGGAACAGCTCATCGAGTCCACCCAGGAGGTTCTGCGTATTGAACGAGAGCATCAGGCGCCTGTTCAAGCCGAAGAGTTGCGGGCGCCAGTTCATCTGCAGTTCCAGGCTCGGCTGCCACACGCCGCGACACGAATTGCGGTCGGCGGCGCTGCCCAGTTGACTCGTCAGGCATTCGCGCACGCTCGAGGGCGCACCAGCGATAAGCTTCGACATGGCCGCCGCGACCGCGGGGTCGGCGCCGGGGCTCGAAGGATCGAAGATGAAGGCGCGATCGTTCCGGGAACCGTCACCGTTGATGTCGGAGCCGACCAGGGGCGTGAATGGCGCGCCTGACGAGACACGACCGGTCGCGGTGATCTCCAGGCCCAGGTTGACCGGCCACGTCAGCGAGCCGGTGAGGGAATGCCGCCGGTCGAACGAGCTGACAGCCCACTCACGGATGTTCGGGTTGGCGGCCGTGGTCGCCGCGCCAAAACTGCCACCACCGCCGCCGGCGCCACCGCCGCGGCCGAATCCGCCGCCAAACC
>CBIHMX010000036.1:0-10883 GCA_966211115.1 uncultured Gemmatimonadaceae bacterium
GGATCTACCATCCGGGCGGCAGAGCTTATGAGGGAGAAGGGCGCCACGCCGGACTGTGGCCATCGCTCGTGATGAAACCTCGCTGACCAGAAGCCAAACGCACCCAGCCGACTGTTCCTCCTGAAGCGAACACGATGACTGATCCATCCGGCGACCAGCTCGGTCTCGAGTAACCCCTGGTCGAGACGCTTCGGGTAAGGTTTGACCCGTCCGCGTTCATCACGACGATGCTGCTGAGGTCGCAGGTGTAGTACGCCTGCGGGCAACTGACAACGGCCAGGCGTGAGCCGTCCGGCGACCACGCCGGCTGGAAATACTGAACAAGGTTGGGCCAGAAGTTGAAACCATTTGTGAGTTGGGCGTCAGGACTTCCATTGATGGGCGCCGCGAAAACGTCGTATGTGAAATCGTATGCCACCCAATCACTCACGTACGCAATCCTGCTTCCATCCGGTGACCACGATGGATCGCCGTCCCACCCGGGCCGATTTACGACTTGGATGGGAGCAGACCCGTTTTCGTCTGCAGCGATGACGTAAATACCCAGGCTGCCTCCCGACATAGTGGCGAACGCGAGACGGGAGCCGTCGGGCGACCAGCTCGGAGTGTATCCACTTGCCCGCCTGACGAGGTTCGTCCCATCCGCATTCATGGTGAAGATTTCAGCGGATTTGTCGCACCCCCGTACAAAGGCGAGCCGACGCCCATCCGGCGACCAGCTTGGAGCACAGTCCGACGGACCGCTTGTGAGCTGTACGACGCCGCTACCGTCGGAATTGACCAGGTGAATCGATCCACCTCGGACAAACGCAATCTGCGAGCCGGCCGGCAGCAGCGCGGGGTAAAGTGGCTCGCAGGCGATCGAGAAAGACACTGAAGCGTTCGCGCCTGCTGTCACGTCCACGACCTGGTCCGGCGAGGCCGCGGTCTGCATCACGCAGTTAGGCGCGACATCTTCGAGCACGATGACGTAGCGACGGCCAGCTTCGAGCGCGATGCTCCTCATACCCGAAACCGGGAGAAACATCGATGTCACGGGACCCTGGATCGATTGCACCCGCGCCCTATATCCGTTTGAATCGACATCCGCCCCCGAGGTTGATGTGGTGACGTGCAGGTAACCACTACCCGCAACCGGACCGGTTTGGCTGCACACTATCCTGAATCCAGCGGCAACTCGCTGGTCAGCGGTAACGCCGACCTGCTTCTCCGCGCCGTCTGCAGTGCAATTCGAGGCAATACCGTCGAGCGCCAGTTTATGGGCGCCAGGGCTGAGGTCAGCAATGATGACCGACTCGTTGAGTCCTACTTCGGATATGGCTACCCCGTCGACTACGACGGTGTAGCCGTCCGGATCGGGATCAGCGCCGGTCGTCACTGTCGAGACGCTGATGCTGCCACTCGTGGGCGGGGAGACAGCCGGTTTGCTGCAGGCCAAGCACACCAGGGCGCACGCGCCAGCAAGCGCGCGCCGAGCGTGAACGTAACTCGTGCTTGAGTCCATGGAACTCGGGATGTAGTGTCTTCAGCGCCCCTGATACCACCCGGTCCCCATGAGCATTCACACCAGAACTGCCAGGAAAGGGCCATGAGCCTGAGTGGTGCCGAGGTCGACACTCGAATCAGCGACTTGCTGAAGTCAGTGGAGCAAGGTGACCGCCGGGCGCTCGATGACCTGTTCCCCCTCGTGTATGAGGAATTGAGCATCCTTGCCCGCCAGCACCGGCGGCACTGGCATGGCGACTTGACGCTGAATACGACGGCACTGGTCCACGAGGTCTACCTGAAGGTCGTCGACCTCAAGCGACTGTCTATGGAAGGACGCTCTCACTTCTTCGGCGTGGCGTCCCGGGCGATGCGACACATTCTTTGCAACTACGCGCGCGACCGGAGCCGCATGAAGCGCGGGGGCGGCGTAACCCACCTGCCTCTGGAGCCGGGCTTTGACCTGCCGCATCCGGATCACCTCTCCGATGCCGAGACCGATACCCTGTCGGCACTCGATGAATCGCTCCAGGAACTGGAACGCATTGCCGAGCGACAGGCCCGCGTGGTGGAATGCCGTTTCTTCGGTGGGTTGAGCATGGAGGACACTGCCGCGGTGCTTGGCATATCAGCGCGCACAGTCAAGCGGGACTGGACGTTTGCACGTGCCTGGCTGAAACGCGCGATGGAATCAAGGCTCGCGTGACGCCAAACGACGACGGGGAGCGTCACGCGCGGCTGATGGCCCTCTTCGAGGAAGCCATTGCAGTCCCGTTCTCGCACCGAAAGGCGTTTGTCGAACAGTTGTCGGGAAGCGACACGGACCTGCGCGAGGAACTCGCGTCGTTGCTGGACGCCCACGATTCCTCTGCCGACTACTTCGAGGACCTGTCCGAGCAACTGGTGTCCCCGGCGTACGCGAGCGTAATGCGCCGGGCCCGGCGGGCACGTGAAGCCGCGTTGCTCCCACACCTGCAGGCGGAGATCGGTGAGAAATACCGGGTGTTGCAGGGGCTTGGAGGCGGCATGAGTCGTGTGTTCCTCGCCGAAGAGCTGAAGCTTGCGCGGCGGGTGGTCATCAAGGTGCTTCCACCGGAGATGGCGCGAACGTCGTCAGTTGAGCGGTTCCAGCGTGAGATCCAGGTGGCCGCGCGCCTCCAGCATCCCCACATCGTTCCGGTGCTGACGAGTGACACCTCCGACACGCTGCTGTACTACACCATGCCGTTCGTCGCCGGGGAGTCCCTGCGCGACCGCATCGGTCGCGATGGTCCGTTGCCGGTGGCTGACGCGATCAGGATCTGGCGAGATGTCCTGGACGCGCTGGGCCACGCCCATCGCCACGGTGTAATCCACGGGGACATCAAGCCTGAGAACATCCTGCTCGGCGATCGGAGTGCGTTCGTGAGTGATTTCGGCGTCGCCCGCGCCATCGAGGCGGCCGGTTCCCAGGGCCAATCAGGCGGAGTGAGCATTGGCACACCGGTCTACATGGCACCGGAGCAACTCGTGGAGCATTCCACCAGTAATCATCGCGTGGATCTCTATGCCGCGGGCCTCGTCATGTATGAGATGCTGGAGGGACGCCTCCCCTTTGCCGGAGAAACAACCCAGGACATTGCCGCGGCGCGGCTGACGAGTGAGCCTGCGCCGCTCACACGGCCCGATTGCCCCCCGACCATCGGCGCGCTCGTCAGGCAGTGTCTCACCCGCGAGCCTGACGATCGGCTCACGTCCGCCGAACAGGCCCTCGCTGTGCTCGAAGGAGAGTTGCTGATCGCGCCGGTTCCAGCGTCATCCCGGCGGTCGCGCCGGGTTGGTGCTCTGGTGATCGCAGCGCTGGTCGTCGTGGCGGTATCGCTGGGCGTCCGGGAAGTACGCGCCACACGAGCTGTCACGGTCAACCAGAAATACACGACCAGTGTCGAGGCCTGGGAATGGTATCAGCGCGGGATTGACCGGGCGCTCATGCGCAGCACGGAAGGACGCGAGCAGGCGCTTGACCACTTGAACCGCGCCATAGCGGCGGATTCGAACTTCGCGGCTGCGTATGCCGGATTCGTCGATGTTTACTCATTTGAAGCTGGCAACTCACCGGGGTCGGCGCTCGCGGCGTTCGCCAAGGCGGAGCGCGCGGCGAACAAGGCATACGCGTTGGACTCCACACTGTCAGAGTCGCACGTCGCCCTTGGCTGGTCGCACATGAACCTCCGACGGTGGAAAGAATCGGAGGCAGCTCTCAAGCGTGGACTGGCGATCGATCCCGATTCTCCCAACGCCCTCGAGGGGCTCGCCCGGCTACACCTCTGGACGGGTCGGTACAGCGAACAACTCGTCTTCGCCCGGAAGATGATCGAGGCGGACCCTCATTCCTATGCCGCGATTCGCGAGTTGGCGCTGGCCCTGGCGACAAACGGCCGGTGCGACGAGGCGGTGACGAAACTGGAGCTGCTGAGGAAACTCGTGCCGCGTCCAGGAGTGGCGGGCGTGATCGCCGGCCAATGCCACGCCGCCAGGCAGAGCTGGCCGGAAGCGCTGGCAGATTTTCAGTGGGCAATGGAAACGCGAGGTGGAGCGAGAGCGGCGCTGTCGTTCTATGCTTTCGCGCTCGCACGAGCAGGTGAGGCCGACTCAGCGACCGCTATTCTGAACGACCTCATTTCGGGTGCACAGTACAGCCATGGTGCCTTTGGCATTGCTACCGTATACGCGGGACTGGGCGACTATGAACGGGCGATAAGCTGGTTTGAGCGAAGCGTCGACGAGCACACCGTTCGTGCGTACCTGCTTGGCCCGATGTTCGCCGAGTTGCGACGCGATGAACGGTTCGCTCGCGTCAGGAAGCGACTGGGGCTTTAGCGTTTCTCGCGAATGACTGATGCCGTAGCGGGCGAGGGGAACCATGCCGGACTGCCTCCATTGGCGATGACCTGGACCGGATCGCCACCCACGCTCGGGATGAAAGCGATGGACGAGCTCAACACCCCTGCTTCGTCCTGCTTTGTCCAAGAAATAGCAATCAGGGTTCCGTCAGGAGACCAGGCAGGATCTCTGGCGTTGCCCACATTCGTGAGTCGCTTGAGGTTTGAGCCGTCGGCTGACACTGAGTAGACATCGCAACTCACCCAGCACTTTGCGAAGGCGATTTGCGAACCGTCTGGTGACCAGCTCGGCCGTCCAATTAATAGTTCGTCACGCGGGCTGAGGATCGCCTCATGCGATCCGTCAGCATCCATGACACGAAGCTCATCCTGCCCGCTGAAGTCGCCGCTCGTATTGACGAATGCAATGCGACTACCATCGGGTGACCAGGCGGGGGTGCTGGCCATCGTAGCAATCCCGTTGGGCGGGCTTGCAGGGTCATCAAGCTCCACGAGATAAATGCTTGGGCCAAGGATCCAGTCAGCGCTGGCCGTTGCAAGGCGATGTCCATCCGGTGACCACGATGGCACGTGCAAATCCTCCGCCACGCGCGTAAGGCCCGATCCGTCAACGTTCATGACGTAGATGTCGGTCCTGTCTACGCCGATGTCGTATCGCTCGAACGCGATTTTTCGGCCGTCTGGTGACCATGCTGGCTGTGCGTCACGTCCGGACGAGGTCAGTTGAACCGAGGCTCCGCCAAGTTGCGTCCGGTACAGCTTGCCATTGCGCACAAAGAGCAGCTGGTTCCCCCGGCACGCTTCGTCGCAACTCGTGGCAGCAAACACGATCTCGAGGTTGTGCACCTGCGCTTTCACGCGCTGAGTGCCACTGCTGGCGCCCAGGGTCCAGGCACCCGACGTCGCGAGGCCGTCCTGGCCAGTGAGCACGACGCCGCTCGAAATGGTGCCGCTGCCAGAAAGGACCGAAAAGGTTACTGGAGCGAGCCGAATGGGATTGTTGAAGTCATCAGTCACGAGGACTGTCAGCGGCGCAGAGAGCGTCTCGTTAGGCTTCCCCAACTGGAAATTACCGTCACGGACTTCGAGCCTGCTGAGGGGTCCCGGAGAGGCGTCCGCAGAAAATACGACGGCTGGTGCTCCGTTTGCCTGCGCTGCAACGGTGTACGTTTGCGCGACCAGACCCAGAGACCATGAACCCACGGCGGCCACGCCGTCGTCGCCAGTCGTCACCCTGCGGTGCCTGACTATGCCACCCGGCGCTGCCAGGAACTCAACCTCTATCCCTGACAGTGGTGCCCCCGAAAGGGTGGTGGCGCGCACCGCGGGTGCGGGCAACACCAACGCGTTGACGGACGCCGACGCGGTCAGGGAGGTGATCGCTTCCAGCTTGAACGACGTCGGCTCAGTCGAGCTCGAACACCCGGCGAACAGCCCGATCATCGCCAGGATGGTCGTAGCGGTCCATTCTGGCAGAGGGGTTACACGATTCAGTCGCATCAGGCACCCGGGAACGGGATAGCGCTTGGCCCTCGACATCGACGTTCATCCTAACAACACCGGACCCGGGGAATTCGGGCCATGGGTCCGAGTGATCGAAGGGGGTGCGCTCAGGCCGGAATTGGCCAGGGTTCGACAAAATCAAACGGTCGAACCGCTGCGATCATGGCAAAATCACGCAGGTTTTCGGTCACGAGCATGGCCCCCGCCTCCCGGCAACTCAACGCGAGCAGCACGTCGTTCACAAAGCTTCGCGAGACATCAGTCCAGCGCCTTTTCTTCGAGCCGATCAGAGCGGACAGAACCTCTCCGGTACCCTTCCAGGCATCGTAGCTCGGTGTAATGACGCGGCCGCGTCGCTCGAAAGGCTGCAGGAGCGCTCGATCAATCCTCGCGGCCGACTTCCCATGAGCGCCGGCCCGCAGTTCCTGAGCGACCACGGCCGATAGCAGCTCGAACGGCGCAAATGCCGCGTGAAACCGCTCGAGCTGCACCTGGTACTCCGGGTCGCGTGTCGCCTTGATGAAAATGTTCGTGTCGAGGACGTAACGACGGCGACTCGGCGCCACTACCGGTCGGGAAATGCGTCATCGATCTCGAGACCGCTCATCGCACGCGTCCCATCGATGAGCTCACGACGGAAGACAACGAGATCGAGGGCCTCCTCGATGGTAGCGGTTGCGGTAGGCGCACCAAGAATCGAACGCGCGGCAGCGATCTTGCCGGGGGAGAGGCGGTAGGTCTTGGCCACCTTAGCCTCTGAGACGCGAGCAGGACTCCCGGATTTCTTGCGAGGTTTCTTCGTCATGAGCGATGTCGAAAATGGTATGTACAAGATAAGGGTAATGTACATATCCATTCCGTCAAGTCTTCCTTACTGTGCTCCCGTCAACGGGCCAATGGCGCCCGATCGCCTGTGGCGGAAACTGTCACGGCGCGCGCGATCCACATTGTCCCGTTTCATCCCGCGGGAAGAGCATACCTTTCTGGAACAGGTGAGGAGACCATTTGCCGCTGAGACCTCCGATCGAGGACGCAACGTGGCCATCAGGCAATTCGAGAAGGGAATGCGGTTCCGCAGGTTGCACGAGGCTCGGGATACGTTTGTCATCCCGAATCCATGGGATGCCGGCACCGCGCGCATGCTGACGAGTCTTGGTTTCAAGGCGCTGACCACGACGAGCGCGGGGCTCGCCTTCACCCTGGGCCGTCCCGACGGCATGGCCGGGCTCGAGGCGACACTCGCCAATGCACGGGCCATCGTTGACGCGACCGACCTGCCGGTTGCGGCGGACCTCGAAAACGGATTTGGCCATTCTCCGGATGATGCGGCGGAGACGATCCGGCGCGCGGGGCTCGAAGCAGGGCTTGTCGGCGGTTCGATCGAAGATGCGAGTGGCGACCCTTCGCGGCCCATCTACGAGTTGTCTCACGCGGTTGAACGCGTGGCCGCCGCGGTGGAGGCGGCGCGCCGCCTGCCATTTCCATTCATATTCGTGGCGAGGGCCGAGAATTATCTGCACGGCAGGCCGGATCTGGACGACACCATCCGCCGGCTGCAGGCCTTCGAGGCAGCAGGAGCTGACGCTCTCTACGCCCCGGGGATCACCACGCCGGACGAAATACGGGCCGTTTGCTCGTCGCTGTCCAAGCCGGTGAACGTCCTGGCTGGTCTCAGAAACATGCCGGTAACGGTAGCCGAACTGGCCGCGCTTGGCGTCAGGCGGATCAGTATCGGATCCGCACTTACCCGCGTGGCACTCGGCGCTTTTCATCGCGCGGCGCGCGAGATCGCAAGCAACGGCACGTTTGCCTTCGACGAAGCGCTGCCGTTCGCTGATGTGAACGCGATGATGGTTGCGCCATCGCGGGCCGTCTCATGACGCCGTTGGACCTGATTGGAAAGACGCGCCTCATCCCACTTCGCCACCTCGTTCCGGACGGGAGCGCGTCGATACTGCTCAAGCTCGAGTTCGAGAATCCTACCGGCAGCATGAAGGACCGCATGGCGCTGGCGATGGTGGAAGGCGCTCAGCGCGACGGCCGGTTGCGACCCGGTGGATCGGTGGTGGAGTACACCGGCGGCAGCACCGGCGTCTCGCTGGCGTTCGTCTGCGCCAGCAAGGGGATTCCACTCCGGATCGTCACGTCGATTGCGGCCAGTGCCGAAAAGCGCGCGCATATGGCGGCGTTAGGCGCGGAGTTGACGCTGGTCGAGGCGCCGGGCGGTGTGACGACGAAGGAAATGATCCGCGACATGATCGAGACGGCGCGCCGGCTGGCCGAAGCACCGGGAAGTTGCTGGACCGACCAGTTCAACAACCGCGACCAGGTTGGCGCGTACACAGCGATGGCTGATGAAATCTGGGAACAGAGCGGCGGTCGCATCTCGTCGTTCGTCCAGAGCGTGGGCACCGGCGGCTCACTGCGGGGCACGTCCACCCGTCTGCGCGAACGTGACGCGAACCTGCGTGTGATTGCCGTGGAGCCGGAGGAGTCGGCGGTGTTGTCGGGGCGTTCGAGCGGGTCGCATCGCATCGAAGGCACGGGCGCCGGATTCGTGGTCCCGCACTGGGACCCATCGCTGGCCAATGCCGTCGAGACGGTGTCGAGCGACGATGCCATGGCGATGGCGCGCCGCATCGCGCGCGAGGAGGGAATCTTTGCCGGAACCTCCACAGGCGCGAATGTCACGGTGGCGCTGCGCGAAGCGGCGCGGCTTGGGCGCGGTGCGACCGTGGTTACGGTTGCATGCGACTCAGGAATGAAGTACCTGAGCACGGAATTGTATCAATTGCCCTGACGATACCCGGTGTAATGCTCGTCAGGGCCGGATGCCGATCGCGGCCAATCCGGCCCTCACCGCTTGGGCATCTTCCGAGCCCCGCGCGCCACTTGCCGTCATGGCCCCAACAATCACGCCACCAAGGCGGATAAGGTAGCCGCCTTCGTACGTCACGCCGCCGGCAACCGTATCGACCCGGCCCGCGGCCAGTTCGCGCGCATAGTCGACGGTGTGCATCTTCGAGGTCAGCGCCGTCTTCACCTTGGCCATCGCGATTTCGTACGAGCGGGGCGTGGCGCCCGGCATTCGCCGAAGGTAGATGGGCACGCCCGCAGAATCCGCGACCACGATCGTGAGCCGCCAGCCATTACGCTGAGCCTCGGCTTCGGCGGAGTCCATCGCTACGCGGACTTGTTCGTACGTGAGCGCAGATTGCGACTGCACGTTGCTCGAACCCAGCGTCAGCAGGATGAGCGGGATAGACAGGCGTTTCACAAGCGAGCTGGTCATGACATCTCCGTTTCGTCTCAAGAAATGCAAGTGATCGTAATGCTAGCCAGGAGGCAGCTGATCTTGAACCAACCAGCACCTTCGACGAACTGAGGACAGGCCCTTGATTCGACCTGCATGCTGGCGATGGTCGCTTTCCCGGCGCCGGCAATCGTTCTGGCTGCATGGCCTGACTCTTTTTGGAGTCGGACACCGTCAAATCGAGCGACCCCATGCCTGGAGATCGTCTCGATGCTGCGCCTTGCTCCCGTCCTCGCGTTCTGCCTCTCGGTGTTCGTTCCCACGCTGTCACCAGCACAGGATCAGCCGATCCGGGCCGGTGTGTACGACCTCGCCATCACGTTCGGTGGAGGTAACCTGGAGGCGACCCTCGAGATCCAATACAAGGGCGATACCGTCACGGCGGCCCTCAAGCTCGGTGATCACGATTCCCCGGTGCGCGCCGGCAAGCGCACGGCCAACAAGCTGACACTCGAACCCGCGTCGCCGGGGATGGACGTGCGGTACGAGCTCGAGTTCAAGGGCGATGAGGTCAAGGGGACGTTTGTCTACGATGGACAGAGCGGCCAACTGACCGGCAGGCGCCGTCGCCAGGAGCGATGAACCGTGCGCCACGACCTCTGGTTCGCCCTCCGCCGCCTGCGCCGGCAGCCATTCCATGCCGCTCTCGTGATCCTCACGTTAGGCATGGGGATCGGCGCGTCGCTGGCGGTGTTCACGGTCGTCGACGCGGTGCTGCTGCGGCCGCTGCCGTTTCCGTCTCCCGACCGCTTGCTGAGCGTCACCCAGTCGATTCCGGTACCCGGTTTTCCCGAGTTGAGCTTCCCCGGCATCACGGTGCGCCGCATCAGGGAGGAGGCACGGAGCATCGAGAGTATCACCGGCTACTCGACGCGGGACGTCAACCTCTTACGCAGCGAAGGCACCGATCGATTGGTTTCGGCGATGGTCACGCAGGACTTTCTGCGCGTCCTCGGCGTCGCGCCGGCAATGGGCCGTGGCTTTACGGCGGACGAAGACCTGCCAGGTGGTCCGCGCGCCGTCATCATCTCGGATGCGCTGTGGAAGACGGCCTTCGCCTCCGATCCCGATGTCATTGGGAAGGCGGCGAACCTCGAAGGCGAGCTGTTCGCGATCGTCGGCGTCATGCCGCCATGGTTCGCGGTTCCATCGCGGGAGATCTCCGTCTGGGAGCCAATCCGGCTATCTCCGGCCGTTGTTGATCCCGGACAGAACCGCCTGACGGTGATCGCCCGCCTGGCCGACGGAGCGGCGATGAGCACCGCCCAGACCGAGCTCACCGGCGTCGTCAGGCAGGTGGGGCGCGAGTTTCCGGGGCCGCATCCAGGATCAGCGCTTGATCCGGCTGGTTATCGCGCCAACGTCGAGCTGCTGGCCGACAGCGTGACCGGCGACACCCGGCCGGTCATCGTGCTGCTCCTCGGCGGCGTCATGCTGCTTCTGTTGCTCACCTGCGCGAACGTCGCCAACCTGCAGCTCGCGAACGTGATCATGAGGGGTGGTGAGATCGCGGTTCGCGCCGCCATCGGCGCGACGCAAAAGCGACTGGTGTCGAGCGCTCTGCTGGAGGGAGTGGTGCTGACCGCGGCCGGCGCCATCGTTGGAATGTTCATCGCCGTCGCCGGCGCTGCGCTGCTCGTCAGGCTGCTTCCGCCAGGTGTGTCTACGACCGGCTCACTGGTGGGGATGCGGTCGCTGAT
>CBIHMX010000037.1:0-10843 GCA_966211115.1 uncultured Gemmatimonadaceae bacterium
GTCCGGTGGAGAGCTCCGAACGATGGGATTCAGCGCGGTCGCGAAAGATGACGGCACTGCCTGCGGCGAATTTCAGGTCAACATCCACGCCATCGACCGGTATTTTCACGTGAGTGTCACCTGCATGGTCGTGCGGACCGACACCGCGTGGGTGGCAGGCATCATTGATCGCACGAATCACCCGGCGATCATTCCCGGCCGCGTGTCGTATTTCTGGACCGTGGACAACGGTGAAGGCCAGGGCACGCCTGACGAGATGAGCACAGCCCGCATCAACGACGCTCTCGGAGAGGACAGGAGATTCTGCGGTCTGACGCCGACCGAGCAGTTCTCTGGATTGCCCGGGAATCCCCTGGTGCACGGGAACGTGCAGGTGCTTCCCGATTAGCGAGGGACAAAGCCCGGAACGCACTGAGGGGCGCCGAAGGATCGGCGCCCCTCAGTGTTTGTCAGGATAGCCGTCAATAGCCGCGTACTTCCCCATTGTGGCGCGGGTCAGCTGCGCCAATCCATCGGTTGCCCTGGCGTGCAATGACGTACATGCGGGCATAACCCGATGCGTCCGGGGTGGGCACGTAACCCATCGCCCGTACGCGACCGAGTACCGTGGCATTGAACCCGTTCTCCGTCTCGACCTGTACCTGTCCCGCTGACGGGTAGATCCTCGGCATCCGCACCGCGTCGAGTGGGTCGAGATCGTAGTCGAGGATGTAGACCATCGTCTGGAGAATGGCCGCCTGGATCCGCCCACCGCCCGGCGCACCCAGCACCAGCTGCACGCGTCCATCCTTCAACACGATGGTCGGAGAAACCGTCGAGTTCCGGATGCGCCACGGGTTCCGGCCCGTGGCGCTCGTGCCGCCCCGGCTGAGATCCATTCCCGAGTCGTTCAGGAGAAAGCCGGAGACAGTCGCTCCGACACCAAACGTCGTGCTGTTCGATTGTGTGAGCGCCACTGCATTCCCCTCGGCGTCCACAACCGAGAGATGCGTCGTCTCACCGGCTTCCGAAACGTTAGGCATCGCCGGCTCAGGGCCGGAGTAGCTACTGCTCGTCGGGGCACCAGCCTGGCCATACGGATCGAAGGGCGCGCACCCTGCTGACGGTTGAACGGGACGGTTCAGCACCGCGGTATCGGGACGCGGGATCTGCGCGACGGCGCGACCGGTGCCAACGAGCGAACCGCGCGTGCTGGCAAAGCTCTTCGAAACCACGCCACCCGCGGGAACGTTGCTCCAATTCGGGTCGCTGTTCACGCGGCTGTCGGTGTTGGCCACCCTGATGGCCGATGTGATGACGTCGAACGCCTCGGCCGACTGCGTCGGGTATCCCATCGCGCGGAGGTCGTGCGGCTCGAGCAGGTTGAGCGTGTGCAGCAACTGGAGCCCCGTCTGCGGTGGAGGCGCGGAAAGCACGATGGAACCGCGATACTCGGTGCAGAGCGGTCGTTTCCACTGGGGCTTGTAGGCCGCGAAGTCGACCATCGACGCGGGATGGCCGCCCTTGTTCAACACCTGCACGATCTCGCGGGCCGTCTCGCTTTCATAAAAGCCCGACCTTCCGTCAGCCGCCACGCGGCGTAGCGCCGCCGCGAGTTCAGGGTTCCGCAGCATGTCGCCGGGCTTGAGCGGAACCGTGTCTCTATAGAAGAGACGCATGGACTCAGGAAAGCGACGGAGCTTCCCCCGCGACTCGGCGATCATGTCAGCGAGGATCTGGTTCACCGGGAATCCCTCCTCGGCCAGCCGGATGGCCGGTGCGAGTACATCGGCGCGAGGCAACCTGCCATAGCGCTCGTGCGCCTCGAGCAGACCGGCGACTTCGCCTGGTATGCCGACGATCCTGAGGTTCGCCACCGTCGAGTCGAGCGCCGCGATGCCGCGCCACGACTCCACGCGTTGCGCGCTGTAGAAGTCGACGTATTCGGCCCGGCGCTCTTTCTGCAGCCAGATCAACATGCCGCCGCCCCCGCCGAGTCCCGACATCTGGGGCTCACCAACACTGACGGTGAAGGCGGTCGCCACCGCGGCGTCGATGGCGTTCCCACCACGGCGGAGAATTTCGACGCCGGCTTCGGCTGCCCGCGGATGTGCCGCGCTCACCATTCCGTTCGAGGCCACGAGGCGCTTGCCGATGTCGGGCGCTGGCGTGCCTGACGAGACGGTTGATTTTGAAACGCATGCAGCAAGGATCGGGACGACGATCAACCAGCGGATGTATGGACGCATGGATTCTCCGGTGGAGCGACGGAATCGGAATTGCTGTTCACGGAACGCTGTCGTGCGACGTGCAACTCAACATTACTCGATCGAGCCGCGCAACAGCTCGCCAAGTACGCGGGATGCGTCCAGCAACCGTTGTGGAGTGCTGCAGCCGAATCCCAGTAGCAGACCCTGCTGAGCCTCTGGTCCCGCATAGCTGTTCGACAGTGCGATCGCCGCCACCCCGCGACCGGCAAGACGTGTGACGAGATCACGGTCGTTCATGCCCTTCCTGAGCAATACCGTCACATGCAGCCCAGCATCCGAATTGTGGATCGTGACCAGGTTTCGGCAGTGTCGCGCCAGCCCGCTCAGCAACGCATCGCGGCGCTCCATGTATGCGTTCCGCATGCGACGGAGGTGCCGGTCGAAATGGCCACCCTCCATGAATTCGGCAATCGCCCGCTGGTAGAGCGTCGGCGTGAAGAAGTCGAACGCGAGTCGCGCCTGGTAGAACCGGTCCCACAATTCCGGCGGGACTACCAGGTATCCCAGCCTGACTCCCGGAATGAGCGACTTGCTGAACGTGCCGATGTAGATCACGCGATCACCGGCATCCATGCCCTGCAAGGCAGCGACCGGCCGGCTGACGTAGCGGAATTCGCTGTCGTAGTCGTCCTCGAGAATCCATGCCCGCTGCCTGGCCGCCCAATCCAGCAGCGCGAAGCGCCGTGATGCCGACATGGTTACGCCGAGCGGATACTGGTGCGATGGCGTGACGTACACCGCGCGAATGCGTGTACCGCGACGGCGAAGCGCGGCGATGTTCAGGCCTTCCGCATCGACCGGTACTCCAACCAGCTCCGCGCCGCTGGCGCGTAGTGCCCTCTGCGCGCCGAAGTAGCCGGGTTCCTCGATGGCCACGCGGTCGCGCGGTTCGATCAGCGCGGCGGCCGCCAGCCGGAGCGCGGCCTGCGAACCAGGTACGATGAGAACCTGGCTGGCCTCGCAACGAACAGCGCGAGCAGACCGGATGTGTTCCGCGATTGCGATCCGGAGTGCTTCCAGCCCTGCCGGGTCGGTGTAGGACAACTGCTCCGGCGTCTCGGTGTTCACCTGCCTGACGAGAAGCTTCCGCCATGCCTTGTGCGGGAACAGGTCCATCGCCGGCAGGCCAACCTGAAACGGCACGGCCGGGTGCGTCCAGCGTCGCAGGGGCTGGCGCCCGACCCGCCGCCGCCCCGTGGCTACGCCCCCGCTGGATGGCGGCGGCCGCAGCAACTCGTCAGGCACTGCGTCACTGACGAAGGTGCCGGAGCCGGTGCGCCCCACCAGGTAGCCCTCGTGAAGCAACTGTTCGTAGGCACTCAGTACCGGGAGCCGCGACACGCCAAGGTCCAGCGCGAGAGCCCGCGTCGACGGCAGTCGTTGACCCGGGCGCAGCATGCCCTCGAGGATCGCGCGCCGCAGCCCCTCTCGAACCTGCCGGTGAATGGGCACGTCGAGGTCGCGGTCGACGGCGAGGTGAAGAGCGGACATGAAAGTGGCTATGTCGATCTGGCACAAATGGTGATTGTGAATAGTACCGTTTGCGCCGGACATTGCAGCCTCTGGCGATCAAGAAACAGAGGACAAAACATGGGCGACCATTTGGTGAAGCCATTCCGTATCGATGTTCCGCAGCACGAGCTGGATGACTTGCGGGTTCGCCTCGAGCGCACGCGATGGGGAGAAGCGGCGCCGGATGGAGCGGATTATGGAGTGCCGCTGGCATACGTCAGGCGTCTGTTCGATCGCTGGTGCGGCGGATATGACTGGAGAGCGTGGGAAGCGAGGCTCAACGAGTATGCGCAATTCGAAACCACGATCGACGGCCAGCGCATCCATTTCCTGCACGTTCGCTCGCCGAACCGGAACGCGTTTCCGATCATCATGACACATGGCTGGCCGGGTTCGATCGTCGAATTCATCGATGTGATCGATCCGCTGACCAGGCCGGAACTGCACGGCGGCGATCCGTCAGACGCATTTCACGTCGTGATCCCTTCGCTGCCGGGCTTTGGGTTCTCAGGTCCGACCCGCGAGACAGGCTGGAACAACCACCGAATCGCGCGGGCATGGGCGGAACTCATGGCGCGACTGGGCTACGAGCGGTATGGCGCCGTCGGAAACGATGCCGGGTCGATGATCAGTCCGGAACTCGGGCGTATCGATGCTGGTCATGTCGCCGGCATTCATGTCACGCAGGTGTTCTCGTTCCCGTCTGGCGATCCTGACGAGATGAACAACCTGACCAGCGACGAGATGTCACAACTGCAGACGCTGCAATGGTTCCTCGAGAACAAGTTCAGCTTCAACACGCTGCTGTCGCAACAGCCGCAGACCATCGGGTACGCGATCGATGATTCCCCGCTTGGCCTGCTTGCCTGGCAGGCGCAGTTGCTTGGCGAGGATCTCGACGAAGACTTTGCCCTCACCAACGTGATGATCTACTGGCTGACACGGACGGGTTCCTCGGCGGGCCGCCTGTACTTCGAGAACGCACACACACCGCACTCTCACACGCAACCGGCAACGACGCTGGCCCTCGGGCTCGCCGGGTTCGGCGGTGACTTCTACGGGTTACGCCGGTTTGCGGACAGGGAACACTCGAACATCGTTCATTGGAATACGTACGACCGTGGCGGCCACTTCGCGGCGCACAAGGCCCCGGAGCTGTACGTCCCTGACGTCCGCGAGTTCTTCCGCATGATCGGGCGTTGAACACGCTGCCGCTCGCGGGTATTGGACGAGCGTTTGTTGCCATCGCATTGCTCGGCATTGGAACGGAGCACATCATCTTTCAGGAGTTCGTCCTGGGCCGCGCCCCACCATGGCCCGTTGGGCTCCCGGGCAAGTCGGTATGGGCGATTGGATCGGGAGTTTTTGTCATGGCGGCCGCTATCATGCTCGTTATGCGGCGGTGGGCACGCCAGGCGATGCTGGGGCTGGCGTTCATGGTTTCTGTCTGGGCTCTCCTCCGGCACCTGCCGATCGTCCTTACTGATCAACTCCTTGCCGGAAGCTGGACGCGAGCGGGCAAGGCCCTCACGTTCGTTGGGGGACTGGCGGCGGTAGCCGGTACGCTGCCGCTCGTCGATAGTGGGATCGGGAGGCGTTATGCGAACGCGACCGGATCGCTCGTCAGGCTGGGGGCTATCTGCCTTGGCTGCTTCCTGCTCATCGGCGGATTGCAGCACTTCAAGTTCACGGCGTTCGTTATGACGCTCTTCCCGGCGTGGTTTCCGGGAAATCTCACGTACTGGACGCGTTTCGCGGGAATCGCCCTGATGGCCGGCGGCGCTGGACTCCTGATCCCGCGCACGACACGGCTCGCTGGGATGCTGGTCGGGCTGATGCTCTTCTCCTGGGTCTGGATCGTGCACCTGCCACGGATGTTCGTCAGCGTGAGCGACGGAATCGCGGTGTTCGAGGCGCTGGCGTTTGCGGGAATTGCCCTGGTCGTGAGTTCAGCGACTGACACGAGGCACCGTCATTCCCGGTGACCCCGCGTGGCCTACGCACCGGTTGAGCGCGACCACTGAGTTCTCGCTACTTCATGACGACGACCCGGATGTCGCTGTCGCGCTCCAGCACATTCACGCCGACGTCGCGTTCATGACGGATGAGCTCGAGGTCCACCCGGCCTGCTCCCACCCGCAGCCCCGTCAATCGCACCTCGGGAAGAAACGCGGGCAGCGTGGGAGTCGCGAAGACCACCTCCGACTTCGCTCCGTCTATGCGGAGCCCGACCATCGACGCCAGCAGCAGGAACACCGAGGCCGACGCCCAGGTTTGCGGCGAGCAGGAAACCGGGTATTGCGTCGGACTCTCTCCCGGACGGCGCCGGAACCCGCAGAATAATTCCGGCAGGCGGTGCAAGGCGAAAAAGAGACTCGCGTCGTACATCGCCTTGAACACCGTTTCGGCTTCCCCCATCAGGCCATAACGAGCGAAGCCCGCGGCTACCAGCGCGTTGTCATGCGGCCAGATGGAGCCGTTGTGGTACGCCATCGGATTGTAGCGGCGGATGCCTGACGCGACCGTCCGTATCCCCCATCCGGAAAACGAGGCCGGTTCCAGCAACGTCGACGCCACGCGCGCCGCACGTTCGGCGCTCGCGATGCCAACCCACAGGCAGTGGCCCGCGTTCGAAGTCCTGATCTCGCACGGACGCTTGTCCCCATCGAGCGCGAACACGTAGGTGCCGAGTTCTTCGGACCAGAAGGTTTCCTCGAACGCCTTGCGGATGTCTTCCGCCTGGGTCGTCAGGCGGTCCGCCGTGCCGGTTTCGCCCAGGCGTTGCGCGAGGTTGGCCGCCGCCCGGCGGGCCGCGTACACGTAGCCCTGTACTTCGCACAGGGCGATCGGACCTTCCGCCAGTTCGCCGTTGGCGTGGAACACGGCGTCGTGCGAGTCTTTCCACCCCTGGTTGAGCAGGCCGCGTTTGGTGCGTCGCGCGTATTCGACGAACCCGTCGCCGTCGATGTCTCCATGCGTGTCGATCCAGGTCAGCGCACGCTGCACGTTAGGCCAGATGCCTTTCGCGAACTCGAGATCGCCAGTCCGCTCGAGGTAGGCGTCGGCGAGGATGATGAACAGCGGCGTGGCATCGGTCGACCCGTAGTAGCGGCTGAACGGCACCTCGCCGAGTGCGGACATTTCGCCACCGCGCGCCTCATGCAGGATCTTTCCGGGCTGCGAATCCTTCTCGGGGATCTCGTCAGTCGCCTGCGTCGCGGCAAGGTACGCCAGCACGCCACGCGCCATCGCCGGATCAAACCATAGGCACTCGAGCGCCGAAATGATGCCGTCGCGTCCGAACACCGTACTGAACCATGGCACACCCGCATACGGGTAGGGGCCGTAGGCGGTATCGGTGCGCATCATATGCAGGTCGGCGATCGAACGACCCATCCATTCGTTGAACTGCCGGTTCGACGTCGTGACGTCGGGCTCGAAGTCCCGCGTCGCGTGAAGCGCGTGCGTGACCTTCTCCACCGCCTTCTCGAACGAGAGGAGTGGCGCGTTCGACTCGCTGAGCGCGACGCCCGGCGGAGAGGATTCGGGCACCGCTTCAGTCGCACAACGCACGACGAACGCACACGTCTGGTCTTCACCAGGTTGCAGATGCAGGTCGAAGGTGACCTTGGCTCCCTCGATGTGACTCGGCTCTGTCGCGAACGTGATCGTCGTACGTCGTGTCAGGCCATCGAGCCCATCATATCTGAACACGAGCTCCTGCATTGACGCTTCCGGCGGATACCGGGTCCCGCGGCGTTCTCGCTTGATGCCGCGGACTTCGAAAAGGTCGGCGAAGTCAGCGTCGAACTCGAGGACCAGCTTCATTTCGACGGGCGCGAGCTCATAGTTGTGAATTCGCAGCCGGTGATGACTGGCCGCATCCCAGATGACGGCCGAGCGAAAGACGTGGACCGTCCCCCGCCTGACGACGACCTCGCCGTCGTGCAGCACGGGCGGATTGGCCAGGTCCACCGTCAGTTGCGTGTTGTCGCGATTGACGATGCTGCTCAGGAGGAGCGGCCGTGCCGGGCCGAGGCGGACAGTCAGCCGGGACAGAAACCGCGTGTCCTGGTGGTAGAGCCCGAGTTCTCCCTTTCCCCACAGCTCGAAGTCGCCGAAGCGATCGAACACGGCAAACGTGTCCCCATGCTTGAGAACGTGGGTGCGATCGTCCACGCGGGACGACGTCGACAGGATGTAGAACTCATCCTGGACCTGGATGACTTCCTCGATTACGCGCGCCATTCCTCAGCTCCCGTGTGGACGGTCCGGGCGACGAGCCGTTCGTAGACCTCGACGTACTGCTCGGCCATGCGCGTCGCGGTGAAGCGCTCGTCGAATGCCTGACGACAACGCTCGCGACTGAGTTCGGGAATTCGCCCGGTTGCGGCAATCGCTTCTTCGATCGAGTCGACGATGAAGCCCGTCTGTCCATCCTCGATGACCTCGGGAATCGATCCGCGACTAAAGGCGATCGTTGGCGTTCCGCACGCCATGGCTTCGATCATCACCAGGCCGAACGGTTCCGGCCAGTCGACAGGAAACAGCATGGCGGCGGCGCCGCCGAGAAACCCCTGCTTCTCCGTTTCATTGATTTCACCGAGGTATTCCACCTGCGGATGATTCAGGAGTGGTTGAACGACCTGCTCGAAGTACTCCGCGTGGTCGATCTTGGCCGCGATCCTGATCTTCATCCCCGCTCCGAGCGCGATCTCGATGGCGCGATCGACGCCCTTTTCAGGCGCGATACGCCCAAGGAACGCGAGGTAGTCCCCCCGCCGGCTCTCCAGCCGATGGAGATTGCCCGGCAAACCGTGATACACGGTCGCCATCCAGTTTGCCTGGGGCAGTGGCTCGCGATGCGAATTGGAGATCGACACGAGAGGCATGTCATCGAACTCCTGGTACAGAGGAATCAGGTCCGCGATGTCGAGTCGCCCGTGCAGCGTCGTGAGGTGAGGAACGGTGGAGAGACGCGAGCGCGGAAAGTGAAGGTAGTTGATATGGAAGTGCATAACGTCGAACTCGCTCGCGCGCTGGTGGGCACGTTCGACGAGCAGGACGTGATGGGCGAGCGGTTCGATGCAGCTCTCGTCGAGCCGGAGCGACCGTTGCGAGCCCGCGACGAGCTCCGCCGATGTGATCGAATCACCTGAGGCAAAAAGTGTTACGTCATGACCGGCGCGGACGAGCTCTTCAGTCAGATAGGAGACGACACGTTCCGTGCCGCCGTAGGCCTTGGGCGGCACACTCTCATATAGCGGGGCGATCTGTGCGATTCTCATGCTGCGTCATACACCCGAGAACAACGTCAGGCTCGGGCGTGACACGGCTCGACCGTTCACAGCCGCGCGCGCGCGGCTGAGCACTGATTCCTCAAGGCGTTGCGATCAGAGTTGCAACGGCCGCACGCTTCGCTTGACGACATGTAACAATATGGTTACATATTGTCCGTATGGACGTCGCGGTCGCATTGTCAGACCCTGTCAGGCGGGAAATCCTCATGTTGCTTCGTGACCGCGAAATGCCGGCCGGGGAAGTCGCGGGTCGCTTCGACATCAGTCGACCAGCCATTAGTCGGCATCTGAGGATTCTGCGCGAGTGCGGACTGGTCGTCGATGATGTCCGGGGACGTGAGCGGTGGTACCGGCTCGATACCGCGCCCCTGGTTCCGCTGGTCAAATGGTTGACTGAGCTGCACAACCGCTGGTCCGCTCCGCTGGATGCGCTTGCCACCGAGGTGTATCGCACGCGCCGAGAGCGGCGCACCTCCTCCACCACTCTCCGCCACAAATCCGCATGACGCCTGTTCCCAACGGACGACTGATTCCAACCGCCGACGGTCTCGACCTGGTGCTTGTCAGGACGTTCCATGCGCCTATCGAGGACGTGTGGGCCAGCATCACGGAGTCCGAACGCACGGCGCGGTGGTGGGGCGCGTGGAGTGGAAAGCCCGGCCCGGGCCGCACCATTCGTTACAAGATGGCGTTCGAAGGCGACGGTCCGGAATCGGAAATGCTGATCGAGGCGTGTGAGCCTCCTGTCCACCTGGCTGTGCGCACACTGGGCAACTATGCCTGGCGGTTGGAGGCGCATCTCAGCGAGACAAACGGCGTCACTGAGCTGCGTTTCACACATCATCTCGACGACAAGGCGAACGTCGGGGACGTGGGGCCTGGCTGGGAATACTACCTCGACAATCTGGTCGCCTCACGTCTCGATAAACCCATGCCGGTCTGGAACGATTACTACCCGGCGCAGAAATCGTTCTACCTGGATCTTGCGGCTTCGGCTGGTCGAGCCTCTGGCGCTTAGAGCACGTCTATTCCTCCCGCAAGGTGGCGGTGACGTCCACCCGCAACGCGGACCGCGCGGGGACGTAACACGCCAGCGCGGCCGCACTCGCCAGAAGCAGTGCAACCGCGGCGTACGTCGGCCAATCGGCGGCCGTCATGTTGAAGAGCAGCGTCGACATGGCGCGCGAGAGCCATAGCGCACCAGCGGTTCCCAACACGACACCGATCACCACGGGCCTCATGCCCTGCATAACGATGAGGCGCAGCACGTTGCGGCGGCTGGCGCCGAGCGCCATGCGCACGCCGACTTCCGATCGTCGCTGCGAGACGGCGTACGACAACACGCCGTACACGCCGGCCAGCGCCATCACCAGCGCCACCGCGGCCAGCGCGGCGAGCAGCAGCATCGTAAACCGACGCGACGCGACCGAGGCGCCGACGACTTCGTCGAGTGTCGCAACATCCGAGATCGGGAGCGCACGATCGACCTCGCCGAGTCGCGACCGCAGCAGTGGCAGCAACGTCGCCGTCGGCAGTGACGAGTGCACGACGTAATTCGCCGGCGACATATTTGTGCCGTACGTCGGCAGGTAGACAGAATACGACGGATCGTCGGTCAGGCTCCAGTCACGCATGTCGCTCACGACGCCGATGACCTCGCCCGTCGATTGTCCCTGCCCCTTCCACAAGACCAGCTGTCGCCCGATGGCGTTTTCGCCGGGCCATAGCAACTGCGCGATGCGATTGCTGATGATCACCCGCCAGGGCTCGCCAATCCGATCC
>CBIHMX010000038.1:0-10813 GCA_966211115.1 uncultured Gemmatimonadaceae bacterium
CGCGCGGAACAGCGGAGTGCGGGTAACGCCCACGTTTTTCATCAACGGCCGGCGATATACGGGCACGTGGGACGAGAGCTCGCTGGCCGACGCGATGCTCGGTTCACTCGGGCACAGGGTGCAGGCGGCAGCGTTCCAGTTCGTACGCTGGGGACCGGCGTCGGGATTGCTTCTCGCGCTCGCGACGCTGGTTGCACTGGTATTGAGCAACTCGCCGGTGCGATCGGCGTTCCAGAGCCTCTGGAACACGACGGTGGGTTTGCAGGCGGGCAGTTCTTCCCTGGCGCTCTCGGTGCTGGACTGGGTCAATCATGGACTGCTGACGATCTTCTTCGTCGTCGTCGGACTCGAGATCAAGCGGGAGTTCACGGTCGGTCACCTGGCGAGCGTCCGTTCAGGGGCGTTGCCGGTGATGGCAGCGTTCGGTGGTATCATCCTGCCCGCGGTGATCTACTCGGCGATCGCGCCACCTGAACTGCGGCATGGTTGGGGAATTCCGATCGGAACCGATACGGCATTCGCGGTCGCCCTGATCGTCCTGATGGGGGCTCGCGTGCCTATCGAGTTGCGCGTGTTCCTCACGGCGGCGGTCATCATTGACGACATCGTGGCGATCCTGGTGATCGCGCTGTTCTACACGAGCGGGATCAACTTCGCCTACCTGAGCGCCGCGGCGGTGGTGACCGCGTTGCTCGTGGCACTCAATCGCGCGGGCGTGTACCGCCTGCTCCCATATGCAGCGTTAGGTGTCCTCCTCTGGTTCCTGTTCCACGAGTCAGGGCTGCACGCCACGCTGGCCGGCGTCATCCTGGCCGTGCTCGTGCCAACCAGGCCACCACCGAATCTCGAAGCGCTGATGGCACAGGCGGCCGCGGTGATTCACCTCGAGGACCGTCACACTGGGGAGGCCATGCGGGCGGGTCCCTCGGAACCGGTCATGCAGGCGCTCAACGAGATCCACGGCCGGATCGAGTCGCCGGCCGACCGGTTGCTGAGAAGCGTCGAACCGTGGTCGAGTTACGTGGTCCTGCCGATTTTTGCGCTGGCTAATGCGGGAGTGGAATGGTCCCTGGGCGTGTTCGAGGGCAGGGGAGACCTGACGCTCGCCATTGTACTCGGACTCGTATTCGGAAAGCCGGCCGGGATCCTGCTCGCCGCGCGCCTGGCGGTCGTGCTGGGGCTGGCGACGAAGCCTGATTCGTATTCCTGGCGACAGTTGGCAGGGGCCGGTGCGCTGGGTGGCATCGGATTCACGATGGCGCTCTTTATTGCCAGTGCGGCCTTTCCAGACCCGGCCGATTACGCCGCGGCCAAGATCGCCATCTTTCTGGCGTCGCTCCTCGCGGCGATGTCCGGCGTTACAATCCTCTGGCGTGCCGGCGCCGCGCGCGATGGGAACGGCACGTAAGGCGCGACCATCTACTGGAGGGACCCATGGTGAAAGGTGGCGTGCGATATTCGGCGGCCGGGTTTCATTCGTTGCTGGTACCAATCGACCTCTCGCCGGCGTCGGACCGGGTGGTCGGCCGCGTTGCGCAACTGCCCCTCGCTGAAGGCTGCCGGATCACGTTGCTGCACGTGATTTCAATGGACCTTCCCGTGCGCGATCGAAAACGCGCGGAGGTCGCCGCGAGAAAAGTGCTCAGGGCGGAAGCACAGGAACTTGGCCGGCAACTGCCCCGCGGCGTTGCGCTGCAGAGCGTCGTCGCGCAGGGCGCGGCGGCAACGGAAATTGCACGGTACGCAACGTCGGTGAAGGCCGAGTTGGTCGTGATGGGCCGATATGGTGGCAGCGTGTTGCGGGACGTGTTTCTCGGATCGACCGCGGAACGGGTCATCCGTCGCGGACAACTTCCGGTGCTGGCGGTGCGCCTTCGTGCGCGAACTCCGTATCGCCACCCGGCGCTGGCGCTCGACATCGATCAGGCGGCGAACGAGAGCGTGGCGATGCTGCTCCGGATTATTCCGCCAAAGCGGCCGCCGGTCACGGTCATCCATGCCTTTGACGTTCCCCACTACGGCATGCTGAATCCCGGGATGTCGACCGACGATGCCGAGGAATACAACGATGAGTATCGCGAGAAGGCGCTCCACGAAATCGCGGCGCTGCTCAGGAAGGCGCTTCTCCGTTCGAAAGCAGGTCCGGACGACGCGCCCATCTGGAAAGCGCATATTCGATATGGAACGCCCAGGCTGGTCATCGAACGAACCGTCCGAAGGACGGACACCGACCTCCTCGTGCTCGGGACGCGCGGTCGCTCGGGTGCCGCTTACCTCTTTCTGGGCACGGTCGCCGGCGATGTCCTCCGAAACGTGGCGTGCGATGTGTTGGTCGTACCGCCTCGCCGACAGCCCTCTCGCAAAAGGGGACGGTAGTGCCTAACGCGGCGTAACCAGGAGTACGGGCACGACGCTCTCGCGGACCACTTTTTCGGCCACGCTGCCGAGCACGAAGCGTTTCAGCCCGCTCGATCCGCGCGTGGTCATCGCGACGAAGTCGGCCTGCTCAGCGCGAATCGCGCGGCTGATCTCGGCCGGCGGATCTGCGCCCTCAATTACGCGAACCTTGACCTCGGCCACGCCCTGGGCCCGGAGCTTCTCGGCGACGGTGTTCAACCGTTTCTCGGCGGCCCGATGTTCCCGTGTGGTTTCGGGCAGCCGCGAGCGTGCGTCGAGAATACCGGTTTCGGCGAGTGCTTCCAGCGCGGGCGGTGATCCTTGCAGAAATGCGGGCGTGACGACCTCGAGCAACACATATGCGAGTGCGCTTCCGCCGGGAAGGCGCATGACTTGATTGACGGCTGCCAGGCCGAAAGCGGAGCCGTCGAGCGGAATGAGGACGCGCCGAAACCGGTTGTCTTTCCGGTTGACGTCGTCAGTACGGGGTGGAACAAGGACGACGGGGCGGGGACTCTCGCGCATCACACGGTCCGCGACACTCCCTCGAAGAGCGCGACCGACGACGCTCGCCGCCTGCGTGCCCATGACCACGAGAATGACGCCGGCTTCGGCGGCGCGTGTTACCAGTACACCAGCCACGTCGACGCCCTCGGCAACCTCCGCCGTCACCGAGCGGCCGGTTTCGGCGGTGATCCCGTCGGCGGTCTCGCGAACGCTCTGCTCGAGCTTCGCCTTGAGCTCGACGGCGGCGTCCTTCACACCCAACCGGCCTGCGCGCGGCGATAGGTGCTCGACGGGTGTATCGAAGACGCGGACCAGGCGAAGATCCGTGTGAGCCAGATCAGCGAAGGCGGCGGCGACTGGAATGGCTCGCACGTCCTTGAAGGACCCATCGAGTGGAACGAGAATGGTGCGCATGTGATCTGCTGGGCGTTTATGCGATCCGCATGGAAGCACAATACCACGTCTGCCGGCGCTGATGTCCGGAATAGGCAAGAGATGAACGGCATCGTCAACACGCATCACCATCATGGCGCACACGAGCATGGCGGCCACGTCAGGCATGCGCGCAGCCACGATGCGCCTGGTGGTCATGCTGAGCACGGCGGCCACGATAAACACGCCAGCCACGACCAGCATGCCGGGCACAGCGTGGAGATGTTCCGGTCGAAGTTCTGGATCTCGCTTGCGCTGACCATACCGACGCTGTTGTGGGGCCACATGCTTGGCCGCCTCTTCGGTCGCCACGAGCCGCTGCTGCCCGGTGCGGAGTGGATCGCGCCGCTCTTCGGCACGGCCGTTTTCGTCCATGGCGGTTCGGTGTTCATCAAGGGTGCGGTCGGAGAGCTGCGTGCACGCCAACCGGGCATGATGACGTTGATCGCGCTGGCGATCACGGTGGCATTCGTCTTCAGCGCGGCGGTCGCGCTTGGCTATCCGGGCATGCCCCTGTGGGAAGAGCTGGCGACGTTGATCACGATCATGCTGCTTGGCCACTGGATCGAGATGCGTTCGATCTTCCAGGCGCAGGGCGCGCTGAAAGAGCTGGCGAAACTTCTGCCGAACACCGCTCTCCGCGAAATCGATGGGCACACCGAGGAGGTCGCACTCGGTGAATTGAGAACGGGTGACATGATACTCGTCAGGCCCGGCGCGAGCGTGCCCGCCGACGGCATTGTGCGGAGCGGGAGCAGTGCGGTGAACGAATCGATGATCACCGGTGAATCGCGCCCGGTCGAGAAGGCCGGGAACGACACCGTCATCGCCGGCACCGTGAATGGTGCAGGTTCACTGCGGGTAGAGGTCACGCGGATCGGCGACGAGACGTCGCTCGCGCGCATCATGCGCCTGGTCGACCAGGCGCAGCGTTCGCGTTCGCGCGCCCAGGCGCTGGCCGACCGGGCGGCGTTCGTGCTGACGATTGTCGCGGTCGCAGCCGGCGTGGTCACGGCGATCGCCTGGACGGCGGTGGGTCCCGGGCCCGCGTTCACGGTGGAACGTGTCGTTTCCGTTCTGGTCATCGCCTGCCCCCACGCGTTAGGCCTGGCAATTCCACTCGTGATCGCCATCTCGACCACGCTGGGCGCCCGCACCGGACTGTTGATCCGGGACCGTCGCGGGCTGGAAGAAGCACGCAACCTCGACGCGGTCGTGTTCGACAAGACCGGCACGCTGACACTGGCCGAACACCGGGTGGTGGCGATGGCGGTCGCGGCCGGATTGACGGAGGATGACGCACTTCGGCTGGCGGCGGCGGTGGAGCGGGACTCGGAACACCCAGTGGCGCGCGCGATCATCGCCAGCGCTGGCGAGCGCGGGCTCGATGCTCCGCGGGCGCACCGTTTCCGCGCGCTTCCCGGGCATGGCGTTGAAGCCGAGATATCGGGCCGCATGTTGCAGGTGGGTGGCCCGAACCTGCTCCGCCAGCTGGGCGTCGAGCCAGACAAAACGTTAGGCGGCGCTGCCGCGGACGCCGCGACGCGAGGGCAATCCGCCGTCTACCTGGTGGAGGACCGCCGCGCGCTGGCGATGTTTGCCGTGGCCGATGCCGTTCGGCCGGAATCACGCGAGGCAGTGCGGCGGCTGCAGGACGCGGGGATCGAGGTGGTGATGTTGACCGGCGACGCCTGGCCCGTCGCGGAAGCCGTGGCCAGGGATCTCGGGATCAACACGGTGTTCGCCGAGGTCCTGCCGGAGGACAAGGCGAAGAAGATCGAGGAGCTCAAGGCGACCGGGAAACGCGTGGCGATGGTTGGCGACGGCGTCAACGACGCGCCCGCCCTGGTCACCGCCGATGTGGGGATCGCGATCGGCGCCGGGACCGACGTGGCGGTGGAAGCGGGTGACGTGGTGCTGGTGCGCAGCGATCCTCGCGACGTGGCGAGGATCGTCGAGTTGTCGAAGGCGAGCTACCGCAAGATGGTCCAGAACCTGTGGTGGGCGGCGGGTTACAACGTCGTCGCCATTCCGCTCGCCGCCGGTGTGTTGTACAACCAGGGAATCCTGCTCCCGCCCGCGGCCGCTGCCGTGTTGATGTCGGCCAGTACGGTCATCGTGGCCATCAACGCGCAGCTTCTTCGGCGCGCCGGTACGGCCGATTCACCGGCGTCGCGTCCTGCCTGACGAGTCAGGCGCCCGTTCGGCGCGCTCGCCTCGCCGTCGGCGTCGCTGCGTCGCGCCGCGCGCGGAGGGCGACGCAGCATTCTCCCGGAGCGGGTTCGAGGGCAGCTTCCACGTTTTCGAGTTCGAGGCCCTCGACGATCCCGTTGACCAGTTCGTGGTTCATCCGGCAGACGAGCTGCCGGTGGTTGGCGGCGAGTGCGTGGAAGGGGCAGTTCCGCATGCGCAGCGTGCCGTTGTCCGCGGCATACGGCTCATAGCCGCACTCGCGCAGGACGGGCACGGCCGCCTTGACGTTGCCCGACCGGGCGCCGCGTTTCGGTCCGCGGGCTTTCGATCGGCGAGCGAGCGATCGCCCCGTCTCGCGCGCGACCGAATCGAGGGCGCGTCCTGGATTGTCGGACTCGAACGCGCCGGCGAAGACGCGGGCCGCGAGCTCGTACTGCCGGTGCGGTAGCGAGATCGCCACTTCCCGTTCGGAGCGGCGGTAGAGCTTGGCCGGGCGGCCGGCACCAGGGCCGTCCCGTCCCGAGATCCGGCGGTAGGATGCCGTCAACAGGCCATCGGCGACAAGCCGGTCGAGGTGAAACGCCGCCAGCGCCCTCGTTATGCCGGTGGCCTCGGCGGCCTCGTCACGGCCGACGTCGTCGCCCCGTTCCGACACCATGAAATACAGGCGTCGTCGTACGGGATCGTCGAGCGCCGCCACGGCGCCGATGTCGTCGGCCAGCGGATGGTCAGCCATGACCGAAATGTAAAACCAATCTGTCTTTGTGAAAGACTTGACCCGAGCCGGATCCGATTGTAAGAATCAACTGCGTTTGTTTTACAAACCGGGACTGACGACTCAGGGGGCAGGGACCATGACCATTATCGCTCCAACGGAGCCAGCGGACGCGCGCCGGATTGTCACGCCCTTTGGTATCGACGGGCACGAGGACGATGACCGCCTGTCGTCGCCGGACCGGGAAAACGGCGTCGAGATGCGGACCGCACGTGTGGCGCGGGCCTTTCGCGCGTTCATGGAGGCGCTCGAGCTCGATCCCGCTGACCCGCACCTGCACGGCACGGAATGGAGAGTGGCCCGGGCATACGAGGAAATGTTTCGTGGCCTGACGGCCGGCGCCGAGCCCGAGCTTCGCACGTTCGCGAACGAGGAAGGGTATTCCACGCCGGTGTCGATGACGGGTATTCCGTTTCACTCACTGTGCGCCCATCACTTCCTTCCATTCTTCGGCGAGGCGCATATCGCGTACGTGCCGTCGAACCGTCTCGTCGGGCTTTCCAAGCTCGCGCGCGCGGTCGAGTACATCGCCCGGCGTCCGCAGGTGCAGGAACGGTTGACCGAACAGATTGCCGACCTGCTCGACGAGCGACTGGCGCCGGCCGGTGTCATGGTTGTGCTCGACGCCCGCCACCTGTGCATGGAAATGCGTGGCGTGCGAAGCCCGGGAACGACGAGGACATTCGCGGCGCGTGGGGTGTTCACGGACGTCGCCCGGCAGAAGGAGTTCCTGCACTCGGCCGGCGGCGGCCGGTAACCGGAGAATCGTTATGCAGCGCTACGACTACCTGATCGTTGGGGGTGGGATGGCGGCCGACGCCGCCGCCCATGGCATTCGTGAGATCGATACCGCCGGAAGCATCGGCATGGTCTCGTCGGAACCGGACGCACCGTACAGCCGGCCTCCGCTCTCGAAGGCTCTCTGGAAAGGCGATGAGGAGAGCTCGATCTGGCGCGGCACGGAATCCGTTGGTGTCACGATGCACCTCGGCACCAGGGTGACGAAACTGGATACGAAGGGTCGCAAAGTGGTAGACGAAAAAGGCGGCGAATACGCGTACGGCTCGCTGCTCCTGGCCACCGGCGGCACGCCGCGCCGTTTTCCGTTTCCGTCCGATGGCGTCATCTATTACCGGACCGTACGAGACTATCGCGCACTGCGCGAACTGGCCGACCGCCGCCAGCGGTTTGCGGTGATCGGCGGTGGTTTTATTGGCAGCGAAATCGCGGCGGCGCTGCGCATCACGGGCAGGGACGTCGTGATGATCATGCCGGAGGCAGGCATCGCGGCGCGCGTTTTTCCGACTGACCTGTCGGAGAACGTGCTCGACTACTACCGCGAAAAGGGTGTCGACGTACGCACGGGTCGCCAGGTGTCGACGATTCAGCGCCGAGGCGACGGGTTCACGATCGGGCTCGATGACGGGGCCTCCCTCGAGGTTGATGGCGTTGTCGCCGGGCTCGGCATCCTGCCGAACGTGACGCTGGCGGAATCGTTCGGCGCTACGGCCCGGGATGGGATTGCGGTCGATGAGCGACTGCGCACGTCCGAAACCAACGTGTTTGCGGCCGGAGACGTTGCCCGCTTCCGGAACAAGGCGTTAGGCACGGAGCTGAGGGTCGAGCATGAGGACAACGCACTGACCATGGGAAAGGCGGCCGGGCGGTCGATGGCCGGCGACGACACGCCATACGATCACCTGCCTTTCTTCTATTCCGACCTGTTCGAGCTGGGGTACGAGGCAGTCGGCATCCTGGACTCGCGCCTGGAGACATTCGCCGACTGGACCGAACCGTTCCGGCAAGGCGTCGTGTACTACCTCGCCGACGGCCGGGTGCGCGGCGTGCTTCTATGGAACGTCTGGGGCCAGGTTGATGCAGCCCGTACCCTCATCGCAGACCCCGGGCCGCACGGACCCAATACGCTGAAGGGACGAATAACCGGCTAGAGCTGCGCCGGCACCGCCCCATGGCAGCGACTGCTGGTGACCATGTTGTCGAGGCTGCCTACCGAGTGATTGCTGTAGTGGTGTGGGCACCAAGCTGTCTCAATATTCCACATCCACTGTTCAAGGAGCAGCGATGTTGACGACTGTCGAGCAAACCAACATGGAGTTGATGCAAACGCTGGACGATGGCTGGAACGACCAGGACGTCGAGATTTTCAGGGCGAGACACAAACCCGACGTGGTCGTTCGGTGGCCCGGAAAGACAGAACCAACGGTAGGAATCGAGGACCACGTCAAGGAATCGCAGGACTTCTGGCGAACATTCCCGGACCAGAAGCTCGACAATCATCCATACCGGGTGTTCTTCGCCTCGGGAGACTGGACGTGTTCCGTCGCCCGCTTTCGCGGTACGATGACCGGGCCGATGAAAACGGCGAATGGCAAGGAGATCAAGCCGACCGGCAAGAAGTTCGACATCGAGTTCTACACGGTGGCCAAGTGGCACGACGGCCAGATCGTCGAGGAGAACCTGATGTACGACCTGGTGACGTTCATGAAGCAGATTGGAGTGGACGGGTAGTTCAGGTCTCGCCAGGCGCGCCCCGACGGTGCGTAGTCACTTCTTTCTGTGCTCCACCGTGCCGTCGGGATGTTCGGGCGGACTGTACAACGTGTAGAGCCGGAGCTTCTCCGACTTCGACGTGTTGACGACGTTATGTCTGGCCCCTGATGGGATCACCACCGCGCTGCCGTCGGCGAGATCCTGGCGCTTTCCGTTCAGTTCCACGTAGCCGGAGCCCGCTTCGACGCGGATGAACTGGTCGTGACCCTCATGGGCTTCGAGGCCGATGTCCTCGCCCGGCTGTAACGTCATCAGCACGAGCTGGGTATTGGGACCGGTGTAGAGCACTCGTCGGAAATCATCGTTATCGAGCGTGTCGCGCTCGATGTTCGTCACGTAGCCGTCCATTGTATTTCTCCAGTTTTGCCGCAACACCGGCGCGCTGTCACTCGACATTCGCCAGCAGGACAGTGAGACCCTCGGCCGCGGTGGGATGCGTGAAGAGGGCATCGCGCAGCACGGTGCAGGGAAGGTTACCCAGCATCGCCGTCTGAACGACCGCCATCAATTCGCTGGCACCGGCGCCGAATACCGTGAACCCCAGGATACGATCGCTGGTGGGATCCAGAAGCATCTTCATGAAACCTCGTGGTGCCGAAAGAGTTCGCGTTCGCAGCACTGCTGACATTGGCAGGGTAACCAGCCTGTATTCAGTGCCTCGCGCGTTTGCATCGGTCTCGTTCAGTCCAACCCGCGCCAACTCCGGGTCGGTGAACATACAGTACGGGACCAGTCGATTCCGTGTGGTACGCGCGTGTCCCCTGAATGCATCACGAACGATCCTGAAGTCATCGAACGCGGCGTGCGTGAACTGCGGACTTCCCGCGCAATCGCCAACCGCCCACACACCATCGGCGGTCGTTTCGAGGCGTTCGTTGACGGCAACGAATCCACGTTCGTTCAGTTCTACCCCGGCGAGGTCGAGTCCTATTCCGTTCGTATTCGGTGTCCTTCCTGTTGCGATCAGGAGGTCGGTACCTTCGATCACGCGTGCACCATCGAGGGATTCGACGTGCACGCGGACATGCTCGCCGGACGTTCCTTCGACGCGCCGCGCGTCGGTGTTCAGCAGCACCTGAACCTGCTCGTGGTGGAAGAGTTCGAGTATCGCCGATGACACATCCGGATCTTCGCGTGGCGCGACCTGTGGACCCCGTTCCACGAGAGTGACTCGGGCGCCGAACCGGCGTGCCGCCTGCGCGAGCTCGAGTCCGACATACCCACCGCCAACGACGATGAGATGATCCGGCAGCCGATCGAGCTCGAGGAACTCGACGTGCGTCAGAGGTCGAGCGTCGGAAAGTCCGGGAATGCCGGGAATGGACGCGCGAGTGCCCAGGCTCAGGACGACGCGTTCGGCGGTGATTGTACGCTCACGGCCATCGTTCAGCCTGACGGCCACGGTCTTCGGCGCCATGAAGCGCGCTTCACCCATGATCAGGTCGACGCCACTTGCATCGTACTTTCCCTGATGCACCTGGATGAGTGCGTCCACCATCTCGCGCTTGCGGCGCCGCACGCCGGTCATGTCGACGTGGACGGCGCCCGTTTGCACACCGAACTCCCGTGCGCGGCCAGCGAAGTTAGCAACCTTCGCGCTGTGGATGACATTCTTGCTTGGCAGGCAGGCCACGTTGGGACACGAGCCGCCAATCATCGACCGCTCGACGAGCGCGGTTCGATGGCCATCTTTCGAGGCAGTCCATGCCACGTATTTCCCCGCCTCACCGCTTCCAATCACCAGCACGTCGTACTGTTCAGTCATGACGATGCGCAGTCCTCATCATCGTGATGGCAGGCGATGAAACCGGAAGTACGATCGGTGTTGGGCATAACGACTATCTCTGCTTGATCGTCATAACGTAAGCAGCGACGTTTTCGACCTCGCGGTCGTTCAACGGATCCGGGTGGAGCTTTGGCATCGCGCCGGTCGGGTCC
>CBIHMX010000039.1:0-10794 GCA_966211115.1 uncultured Gemmatimonadaceae bacterium
CAGGAGGCTGCATGCTCCCGCGGCGCCCCGCCGGGCAACCAGCAGCATCGCCGCCAGCACCGAGCCGGCAGCCCCCGCGGTCAAGGCGGCATTCAATCGCATGACGGAAGGTGCCAGCGGTGCACCCATGTCGCCACGGCCGGGGGACCACCGGCTGCGACGAAGGCCAGCTAGCCCCGTGTTCGGGGCGAACCGAACGCTCGTGTCAGCCGGAGACTTTCAGCACCGTGCCGAGTTCCTCGTCCTGCTCCCGCTCGCTCGCGGACCAGGCGCCGTCCTGGACGCTGGTTGCCGGCACGCCCGCCAGGACGCGGCGCACCAACTCGTCGGGTGCGATGGGCGCGGAGTAGTAGTAACCCTGTCCGAGCTCGCACCGCATGTCCCGGAGCGCCGTGGCCTGCTCCGCATCCTGGATCCCCTCGGCGACGGTCCGCATGCCCAGCGTTTCACCGAGCCCGATGATCATGCGCGCGAGCGAATGGCCGTGGCCCTCGAACGCCATCTGGTCGACGAACGACTTGTCGATCTTGAGCACGTCGACCGGGAACCGCTGGAGGAACGAGAGCGACGAATAGCCCGTGCCGAAATCATCGATCGCCACGCGCACGCCCAGCGTCTTGAGCGTGTGCAGCCGCGTCAGCGTGAGGTGCGTGTCCTTCATGATTTCGCTCTCGGTGACCTCGAGAACGAGCCGGTTCGCCGGAATACCGGTGGCCTCGATCGCGGCGGCCACTTCCCGCGGGAACGAGTCACCCTGGAATTGCCGCCCGGCGACGTTGACCGAGAGTGCGAGATTGCTGAATTCCGGATGCGCGCGCCGCCAGCTCGCGAGCTGCGTGCACGCCGCCTGCAGAACGATCCGGCCGATGGGAACGATGAGCCCCGTTTCGGTCGCCAGGTGAATGAACGATTGCGGCGACAGGCGGCCGCGCGTGGGGTGGTCCCAGCGAAGCAGCGCTTCGGCGCTCACGATACGGCCATCGCGGAGATCGACGATGGGCTGATACACGAGCGCAAACTCGTCTCGATCGATCGCCGCGCGGAGGTCCGCTTCCAGTTCCTGCGAATGGCGGACCGCATGCTGCATTTCCGGCTCGAAGATCGTGTAGCGTCCCTTGCCCTCGCGCTTGGCGACGTACATGGCGACGTCGGCGTCGCGCAGCAGCACCTCGGCGGTCATGCCCGGACGGGAATGGGCAATGCCGATGCTGGCTCCGACGACGACTTCCGACCCGCCAAGCTGGAACGGCTTCTGCATCGCGCTCGTTATGCGCTCGGCGACCGGAATGGCATCGCGCTCGTCGGGAAGGCTTTCGAGCAGGACCGCGAACTCGTCGCCGCCGAGCCGGGACACCGTGTCGCTGCCGCGCGTCGCATTCAGCAGCCTGGCGGCAAACTCGATGAGGAGCTGGTCGCCGTGCAGGTGGCCGAGGCTGTCGTTGATCAGCTTGAAGTTGTCGAGGTCGAGGTAGATGACCGCCGCGCTGGCGCCGCGACGCGGGCGGCGGATGGCTTCATCGACCAGTGTGTGAAACCGCGCCCGGTTGGACAGACCCGTCAGCGGGTCGTTGTAGGCGCGCCGGGTAAGCTCGGCCTCGAGTCGCGTGCGGTCCGACACATCGCGCGTGTTGAGCACGATGCCGGCCACGGTGGGATCGTCGAGGAGGCTGGTGCACATGGTCTCGACGTGGCGCCAGTTGCCGTCGCCATCGAGGAAACGGCAGATGAAGGAGTCGGTCTTCCCGGGCGCGGCGGCCAGGCCCAGCAGAAACACGCGCGACGCGGCGATATCGTCCGGATGAATGAGCGTGGTGATCTCGCGCCCGGCGAGGCTCTCGGCATGCCAGTGAAAGACGCGACCCACGGCCGGGCTGACAAACTGGAGATTGCCGCTCCGGTCGAGGATCGAGATCACGTCGGACGAATGCTGTACCATCGAACGGAACCGGGCTTCGCGAGCGCTCCGTTCGGCCACGAGGCGCGCCGTTTCGCGAGCCGCGAGGATCTGCCTGACGACAACGATGAGCGACAGGAAAAACACCGTTCCTACACCGAGCCCCAGCGGCAGCGACCAGACCGGCAATGCCACGTCGATGAGGATCGCGAAGCCGGCGACGATCGCCGCGTACGGGAGGAGGCTCACTCCCATCAGTTGCGGCGGGTTGGTGACTGCGCTCGGCGTCCGGCCGATGCTGAAACGCTGGTAGAGCGCTGACAGCAGCCAGAGGAGCGCGGCGAGCTGCCAGCCCAGGTCCACGGGGTGGCCGCTCAGGTACTCACCATCGCGCAGGACGATGCGGCCGTACAGCAGGTCGGCGAGGAAGACAACCAGGCCACTCGTCGCCAGCATGGCCAGCGGATGGCGTCCAACCGCCGCCGGCCGATGGAGCAGGGCAAAGGCAGACCCGAACAGGAGCACGATGTCTCCAATCGGGTAGGCGACCGTGACCAGCGTCTCGACAGGCGACGTCGCGGGTTCTGCCATCGCGGGTGCGAGGAGATAAAACCAGATCGCGGCCACGCCGGTGAGGAGCACCGTGCCCACGTCCAGCGTCAGTTTCACCGCCTCGGAGCGCGTGCGCGACATCATCGGGAACGACAGCAGGGCGGCGAACAGCAGCGGGTAATACGCGAGATAGACCACGTCCGCAAAGGACGCAATCGGTTCCGTGCCGAGCACGTTTTCGGCGATAAGCCACCACGTGTTGCCGAGCGTGTCGCAGAAGAATGCCAGCGCGCTCAGCTGCCAGGCGCGCCGTAATCGCGGCTCCAGCGCCGCCATCCGGGATGTACTCCAGGCAGCGATGCCTGCGACGAAGGACATCGGCAGGTTCCACGTGTCCGCGATGAGCACGCGATGCTCGGACGGTCCGCTACCGAGCAGCCATGCCATGTAGACGAGGAAATATGCGACTGCACCGGCAGCGATCCTGCCGCTCCCGGTGCCTAACCATTCCTTGACGAGGCGTACGGGCGATGCCCGCTCGCCCTGGGCCACTGGTATGCTGTGCGTGCCGGTGAACGTGAGAATCGGGTTCACGGCGAGGCCTCGGCGCGCGATCGCCAGCTTACCGCGGTCCCGATCCAGAGCTTGGTCGAACGCTGACGGTCGGGCGCGGTGATGCGGGCGTACGGATCGATGCCGTGGATGACATGGGCCGCCGGCGACAGCGTCAGCGTCCCCATCTCGTAGTCCGTGCTGGCCGACAGCTCGATGTGGGTCAGGCCCTTGCGAGCGAAGTAAGCCTGGTGCGCTTCGTTCCGGTCCGGTCCCTGTCCGGCGTTGAAACCGCCGGTCACTGACAGGCTGATCGGCTGGTTGCGTACCTGCTGCTCGAACCAGACCGATGTCTCGAAATACGCGCCGCGTACGGCGCCGACGTCATACCACGCCGTGAAGGTTGGCGCGAGCGGGAGCGCCAGCGACGCGCTCACGGTGAGTTCGACGGTGTTGTAGAGCGCGGCGAGGTCGGCGACCGAAGGATAGAGGAATGTTTCGGCCCCGCCGCTCAGCGAAACGCCGGGGAGTTCGGCGGCGACGTGCGCCCAGGCGCTGTACTGGGTGAAAGCGGGACCGGGTAACAGGCCATACACGGCCGAGATGTCGGATGGGCCGTTGTAGCGCGCCGGTTCCACACTGGCCCACGCGCCGAATGAGAGCGTGGTGCCGCGGAAAGGAACATCGAGCCCGACTTCCGGCTGGATGACGGGGCGATTGGTCGAGGTGACACCGCGCCAGACATAGGAACTGGCGAGGGTCGCGGTACCGGACCATGTGGCCTGCGCCTGTGCGCGCAGCGGCACCAGCACGAGCCCTAACGAGGCGGTCAGGAGAAACGCCGGGATGCGCACGGAGGAGGCAACAGGGGTGGAGAGGTGTCGAGCGACCGGAAATCGGTCGTTCTTCCATTCCCTGATTGACGGCAGATCGGATGCGGCGGCAAAACATCTGACCCGTCTAATCCATGAGGCATTTCCAAGGCCTAACGATGGATTGTGACGGTGCGCACGAAGGATGAAACGGAGTGGTAAGGCGATTCCTGACGCCCTGGCCGGGTGTTACTTCATCACCACCAGGATGGTTTGTTGGGCCTCGGGGCCGAACCGGACGCGGGCCTGCTCACGGGAGAGCAGGCGAATTTCCCGGACCCCTTCGACCGGTATTTCCTGGAGCCGTTCGAACGCCATCCGGCCGTTCCGGACATGGGCCGCAATACGGGGCCACGTCGGACGCAGGGAGATGATGGCCTGCCAGACGTTCATGAAACTCTGGGCCCTGATCTCCGGCTCGATGATCACGTTCGCACTGCCCTGGCGGACCTCGCCCTGCATCCGGTCCGAGGTCATACCGGTGGAGGACCCGCTGCTTGCGCAGGCGGCGGCGACGACGAAGACGGCGATCGGGAGGATGCTTCGCATGGAACCTCGGCAAATTGGGGTCTGACCCCGTTTAGGTTTCGCTGGTACTGCACATGACCGAAATCCCAGCGAAGCGGCCGCATACCTCGCGCCAGCGATACGACGAGTTCGTCGATGATTACCGGCATCGCCGGCTCGACGACCTGACGGATGCGCGCAGCGGCAGGACCAAGAAAGAGACCGACGAGGAGACGCGCAAGCAGCGGCGGCGCGAATATATCCGTGAATACCTCCGCTGGCTCAAGCCGCATCGGCAGCGCGTCGGGCTGGTGTTCGGACTGGCCGTCATCGGCGCGGCGATCCAGCTCGTCGAGCCGCTGTTCATGCGGCACATCATCGACAAGGTGTTGCTGAACACGGAGCTCGATGCCGCCCAGCGCGTGAGGCGCCTCAACCTGATTGGCGCAACGTTTCTTGCGGTCATCATCTTCTCGAACCTGGTCAACGTCCTGAAGGACTACCGGCAGCGCCTGCTGAACACGGGCGTCATGCTGTCGCTGCGACGGTCGCTGTTCGACCGGCTGCTGAACCTGCCGCTTTCAAGGCTGTGGGAAATGAAGACGGGTGGTATCCTGTCGCGCCTGACGGGTGATATCGACACCACCACCGGGCTGCTGCAGATGGCGTTGATCTCACCATCGCTGGCGGTGATTCGCCTGGTGGTCGCGATCGGCATCCTCTTGTCGCTCAACTGGCGACTGGCGCTGATGGCGATGGCGATCATTCCCGGCGCGATGCTGATCAGCTTTGCATCGGCGCGGCGGGTGCGGCCGATCTATCGCTCGGTACGCAAGGACGTCGAGGTCATCGACGGACGGGTGGGGGAGACGTTCTCCGGCATCCGCGTGGTGCGCGCCTTCGGTCGCGAGGTCAGGGAACTGGCGGAATACCTCACCGGGCGCCACACCGTGCTCCGCAAGGAACTGTTCGCGCACCGTCGCGAGATGTTCCTCTGGACGTCATGGGGATTGTTGTTAGGCGTCGTGAACGTGGTAATCATCTGGTACGGTGGCCACCTGAACCTGGCCGGGACGGCGACCATCGGCGACATCATGGCGTTCCAGTGGTTCACGTTCCTGCTGCTCAACCCGGTGTGGTCGATCGTGAACTCGTTCTCGGAGCTGCAGCGTTCGCTCGCGGCCATGGAGCGGGTGTTCGAAGTCCTGGCCATGGAGAGCGACAAACCGGACCGCCCGGACGCGGTCGACGCGCCGGCGATCGTTCGCGATATCCGGTTCGAGGACGTCGAATTCGAGTACCGCGAAGGCTTGCCGGTCGTGCGCGACTTCAACGTGACGGTCACCGGGGGATCGGTGGTTGCGCTCGTGGGGCGTAGCGGGGCCGGGAAGACGACCGTCACCGATCTCGTGGCGCGTTTCCATGACCCGACGCGTGGCCGGATCCTGCTGAACGGCCGCGACATCCGCGAATTCCGGTTGCGCACCTATCGCGACCTGCTGGCGATCGTGCAGCAGGACACGTTCCTGTTCGACGGATCGGTGCGAGACAACATTGCCTACGGTCGTCACGACGCCAGCGACGCCGAAGTCGAGGACGCCGCGCGTCGCGCCAATGCGCACGAGTTCATCGAACGGCTGCCTGACCAGTACGAGACGTTCATCGGAGAGCGTGGTGTGAAGCTGTCCGGCGGACAGCAGCAGCGGCTGGCGATCGCGCGTGCCATCCTGGCCCGCCCGCAGATCCTGATCCTCGATGAAGCGACGAGTAACCTGGATACCGAAAGCGAGCAACTGATCCAGGCGTCCATGGCAGAGCTGTTGAAAGGCCGAACGACCTTCGTGATCGCCCATCGCCTGTCGACGATCCGCCGGGCCGACCTGATCCTGTTGCTCGACGATGGTCGCATCATCGAACGCGGGACACACGCGGAGTTGATGGAGGCGCGCGGTGTCTATCACGAGATGGTAATGCGGCAGATGGCGCACGACGCGCGCGAGGCTGACGCAGGCTGGGAAATTGCGAATGGCGCGAGCAAGGACGTCCAACCGGCAGTTCGACTGAATGAAGTCTGACCCCTCACACGAGTTCAAATGACCGATCATCGCCTGATTTCGCCGCCCTCCGCCGCGGCGCCACTGGGACCGTATTCGCCGGCGGTTGGACTCGATCGCCTGATCTTCGTGTCAGGCCAGGGTGCCACCGATCCCGTCACGGGCGTGATGCCGGAGGGCATCGAGGCGCAAACCGAGGCCTGCCTCCGAAACGTCGAGACGATCCTGAAAGCGGCGGGTTCGGATCTTCAGCACGTCCTTCGATGCGGCGTCTTCCTGATCGATATGCGAGAGTTCCCGGCGATGAACGCGGTATACGCGCGCGTTTTTGGCGCGCACCGGCCGGCGCGAACGACGATTCAGGCCGCGGCGTTACCGGGTGAAGGACTGCGGGTTGAGATCGACTGTATTGCCTACAAATAGCGCCAACGTCCACAGGTCGGCGCCTCGGTCAACGACTCAAGGCTTCTGACGGGGGATGCGGAGGTTCCAGACGCGGGCGGAGCTCACGTGCATGGCGTCGACGTGGCCGCCGGAGTCCCGGCTGAACCACACCGTGCCCAGTGAGCCGGTGAACGCATTTGTGTACACAGGCGTCAGCGCCTGACGAGTGCCGCGCCTGGACGAGAGGACGAGCCGGCCGCTGTCGACCGTGGCCGTCCATGTGGCGCGGATTTCATCGGACGTGTACTGGCCAGCAAACGCGTTCAGTTCCGCCGGCGTGGGTGTCCACCGCGTGGCCGACACAAAGGTGAAATCGACGGTATCGCCGCTTGCGGGAAGCTGCCGGAGCAGGGCGGGCTTGTCGTTCGCACCCGCTTCCACGAGAACGCGGTTGTTGCCCACCATGAGCCCTCCGCCGCGCAGCGCGCGGACGGCGGCACCGCCACGGCCGGAACCGGGCGCAGGCACGCCAACGAATAACGGTTCGAAGCTCCGTGTCGAGCGATACACGCCCGCCAGACGCGCTCGTGCGGCGGCGTCCAATGAAACGGTATCGGCCACCGCGGTCGGCAGAAGATCTGGCACCAGTGCCTCGGCCATCTCCCGGGCAAACCGCGTGGCGCTCGCTCCGGCGGCGTTGCACATCACGGCCACGGACACACGCTTCTCCGGAAGGCGCATCAGGTACGTGGAGTACCCTCCCGTCGAGCCGCTGTGGCCGACCTCACGCTGCCCACGCCAGTCGGACACGGTCACTCCCATGGCGTAGCTGATCTTCCGGCCCGAAGTGAGTGTCGCGCGTGACTCCAGCGAGTCGACGAGCCACGCGCCTAACGTGCGCTGGTCGAGCGCCTCGTTCCATTTCAGCCAGTCACCGACCGTCGTCAGCAGGCCGCCGGGGCCAACCACCTGCTCGAAAGGCATCTCGAGCCCCCAACCGTTTCCGCGGCGTGAATACGCCTGGCCGCGACCCGGCACGATACGCTCGAAATCGTCGCGCCAGCTGGTCCTGGTCATCTGGAGCGGCTTGAAGATCCGTTCCGTGGTGAACGTGGTGAATGGCATCCCGCTCACCCGTTCGATGATCGTCACGAGCAGTCCGTAACCGGAGTTGGTGTAGGAGTAGTGATCACCGACCGGGTAGTTCAGTTCCTTCTGCGACAGCACGCCGTCGAGGAGTTCCTCTTGCGTGTGAACACGGCTGCCTCGCGGCCAGCCGTCGATCGACATGAGGTTGCTCCACTCGCGCAGGCCGCTGGTGTGCGACAAGAGGTGGCGAATCGTGAGCGGGCGTCCGTACTCCGGCAGCTCGGGAATGTATTTCTGCACGCGATCGTCGAGCCGCAGCTTGCCGTCATGCATGAGCAGCAGCGTGGCGGTGGCGGTGAACTGCTTTGCGACTGACCCCGATTCGAGGATCGTCTCGGCCGTGAGCGGCGTGGCGGTTTCGAGGTTTGCCATGCCGTAACCGCGGGCCAGCAACGTGCGGCCGTTCCGGGCCACACCGACCGCGCAGCCGGGTGATTCGCTGTTCCACTGGGCAAAGACGCGATCGGCGACTTTGCCGAGGTCCGGTTCCTGCGCCAGAGCCAGCGTGGGCGCTGTCAGCAGAGCGACGATCGTTCGCATGCGATCTCCGGGTGCGCGAGTGTTTGCCGAAGTTGGGCCTCACGCGAGGCGGCAGCAAGAGCGGCTTCCGGGAGGGTGAGCGAGACGATAACCTGCGCTCATGACCGGCTCGATTGCGCTGAGTGTTGCCACCCGTGCGGACATTCCGGCCCTCTCGGCGCTCATCGCAGACTCAGCCCGTCACCTGAGCAAGGGCTTCTATACCGTCCAGGAGGCAGAGTCGGCAATCAGCTACGTTTTTGGCGTGGACACCGCCCTGATTGATGACCGCACGTACTACATCGCACGTCTCGACGATTCGCTCGCCGGGTGTGGAGGCTGGAGTCGCCGGAACACGTTGTACGGAGGCGATCAGCGACCCGTCGGAGAGACATCTCTGCTGGATCCCTTTAGGGACCCGGCTCGTATCCGCGCATTCTTCGTCGCTCCCGCGGCGGCGCGCCGAGGCGTGGGACGCCGGTTGCTCGAGGCGTGTGAGCTTGGCGCGACTGCCGGCGGTTTCCGCTCGCTCACCCTGATGGCGACCTTGCCGGGGGTGCCGTTCTACCAGGCGCTGGGATTCACGCCTGACGAAGACATCGTCGACATATTGCCTGACGGCACACCACTACGGTTCGTGAGAATGTCGAAGCAGATCGGGGGGCATCAGTGAGTAGCGCGATGGACGTAAGAATCTGCGAGATGGCACCGCGCGACGGCCTCCAGTACCTCGGCAAGGCGTCCGGGACGGTCGTCTTTCTCGAGCAGCGGCTGGCGTTGATCGACGCCCTGATCGCAGCCGGGCTGCGGCACGTCGAAGTCGGGGCGTTCGTGTCGCCAAAAGGGACGCCGCAGATGGCGCTATCGGACGAGGTCGGCCGGCGACTCGATCCGGCGAGCCTTCCCGGCCTCGAGCTGGCGGCGCTGGTGCCTAACGCGGATGGTTACGCGCGTTTCAAGAAGACAAAGCTCAACGTCGTCGCCGTGTTCCCCACGGCCAGTGAGGTGCACGCGCGGAAGAATTTCGGCGATCGGACGGTCGACCAGGTGCTTCTGATGGCTCGGGACGTGGCAGAGCGTGCGCGGGCCGACGGCTACGCGTTGCGCGGCCATGTGTCGGCGGCGTTTCAGGACATGGCCGTGGCCGCGGAACGTTCCGACGTTGCCACGGTGGTGCGGGTCTGTCGCGTCGTGCTGGAGGACTGCGGCTGTGAGTACCTCACCCTGGCCGATACGAACGGGACGACGAATCCGGCGCGGATCAGCGAGGTGCTCGATGCGGTCGGCGACGCCCTGGGCGGACTCGAGCGGATCGGCGTGCACCTGCACGACCGGTACGGGACGGGGGTCGCCAATGCGTACGCGGCATGGACGAAGGGCGTGCGGATCTTCGATGCGTCGTTGGGTGGCGTGGGAGGCAGCGTAGCCGCCAGCGTGGTGGCGGGCGACGGCGGCGGCCACATGGTGGGCAACGTGGCCACCGAATCGCTCGTGGCGCTCTTCGAGGGCATGGGGGTGAGCACCGGCATCGACCTCGATGCGCTCCTGACGTCGGCGGGGCCGATCCTCCAGCAGATCTGCAACGATGCCGGCGACTTTGCCCCGCCGAGTGGATTGCTGCGCGAGCGGCTCGGTTACGGCACGGTCTGGCGCAAGGAGCCTGGCGCGACGACGTAACGCGCGGCCGCCTAACGGCGCTGGGAGAATGCCGGATGTGCGTACCGCTCCAGCCGCTGCAGGCCGTCGTCGTCTGTGACCACGGCGTAAAGCCACCTGGGACCGATTGAAATGAGCCGCCTCTCCTTCGGCATCTGCACACGGCCCGTGAGCGCACCTGACGAGCCGATGACGTCCCAGGTCTGGGGTGAGCCCAGGGGCATCGAACGGGAAACCCAGAACGAGCCGTCTGGCCCGACATGGGGCGTGGCTTCCGTGAAGGGCGGATGCTCGGTCGCGTGTTCCTGGGTGCCGGTTACGCGCCGGATGCTCCTGTCCTCGAGCAGTTCCGCGGGCAGGGGACTGAGTCCGGTGGTTCCGTCGCGGCTGCTGGTGCTGGAATTCTCCATGAACCGCCGCACGTGCGCCACGCGCTCTTCCATGGTAACGGGCCGTGATTCGAAGGGAATCCTCGGCCCGGTCGTGACGCGACCATCGGCGTCATGCCATTCGATGTGGTAATCGTTTGATCTCACCACGCCAACGCGACCATCGGGCGTCACGTTCCAGACATCCTGCGCCGCGAAGATCACGTACGGCAGGCCTTCGACCTGTGTGTTCCTGCGCGGTGTCGATCCCTTCACCCGGGCCAGCG
>CBIHMX010000040.1:0-10746 GCA_966211115.1 uncultured Gemmatimonadaceae bacterium
GGTGAAGTGGGTCGCGCTCAGGACATGGTCACCATCCGCGTTGGTGATACCGGCGTCGGCATTGCGCCCACGCTGCTGCCGCACGTGTTCGAGATGTTCACCCAGGGGCCGCGAACGACGCAGCAGGGTCGGGGTGGACTCGGTGTCGGTCTTGCCCTGGTGCGCAGCCTGGTCGAGATGCACGGTGGATACGTCGAGGCGCATAGCGCCGGCCCGGGCGAGGGAAGCGAGTTTGCGGTACACCTTCCCCTTGCACTGGGCCCGACGGAAACGCCGGCACGTCCGCGTGTCGCGTGGTCCAGGGGCAACCTGTCGCGACGCAAGATCATTGTGGCCGACGACAACGACGATCAGGTCGAGAGCCTGGCGATGCTGCTGAACCTCATGGGCCATACGGTGACCATCGCCTCGAGCGGTCCGGAAGCGATTGCGCGGGCCACCGAGGTCCATCCGGACCTGATGCTGATCGACATCGGCATGCCGGGCATGGACGGCTACGAGGTGGCTCGGCGCGTCCGGCAGGTGCCGGACCTTCAGCGCGTCGTACTGGTCGCCCAGACCGGCTGGGGAGGTGACATCGATCGCGAACGATCGGTGGAGGCCGGCTTCGACGCGCATCTCGTGAAGCCGGTGACCCCGTCGACCCTCGAAGAGGTGCTTCGCGCGATCAAGCGTTAGGCGGGCCGGTCGAAGTGAAACGTCGCCGCGCACCGACATCTCGAGCCGCGCCGCAACGGTCGAGCCGGGAATCCGCGACCGCGATTGAGCGGGACGCCCCTTGTTGTGAGCGAGCTGGCCACCTGCGATGGAGCCAGTGGTTGGCTAAGTTGATGGCCGACAGCACCTTCTGTTCCAGGCGCAACCGTTCGGCAGACGCTATTCAGGTGCCGGGTTGCATCCAGTTCTCCCCCATCCGGCACCAGGCCTGGTGGCGGAATCAATCCCTGTGAGACTCTACGTTTACGAGCCCAGAGAAATGAAACTCACGCGGTCAGCACGGACATGGCTGCGTCGCCCGCGGTAGTCACGCCTGACGCCGAAGCCAGCCCGCGCCAGTTGTTGTCCAACGGCTGGTGGGCACTGAGGCTGGTCTGGTCGACCAATCCGAGAATCATGACCGGGTTGGTGGTCGTGACGCTCCTGGGCGGTGTGATCCCGGCTGGACTCGCGTTGTTCGCGCGCGGCATCATCAACGCGACCGTCGAGGTCATCGACTCGGGCGGCACCGACTATTCGGTCATCTACGCGTGGATGGCGGTCGGCCTGACGCTTACGCTGCTCGAGGGCGTCGGACATCTGGGCCAGAACTTCCTGTCCCGGCGGCTGGATGACGATATCAACCTCGCCATTACCTCGACCGTCCTGGAGCATGCCGCGATCCAGGACCTCTCGTTCTTCGAGAACGCGCGTTCGCGGGAGACCATCGAACGAGCGCAGCAGAACATCGCCACGCACATTTCCGGGTTCGTGGTCAAGGCGTTAGGCGCCGTGACCGCGTTCCTCCAGGCCGTTTCGCTGACCGTGATCCTGGCGCTGATCGAACCGCTGGTGCTGCTCCTGGCGGTGGCGTTCGCGTATCCGTACCTGGTGCTCCAGTGGCGCCTGACGCGCGGGTACTTCCGGAACGAAAACAGCCGCGTCACCAAGCGCCGGTGGACGAGCTACTTCGTGTCCATGGTGACCGATCACAAGGCGGTACCCGAAGTCCGCCTGCTGAACCTGGCGCCGTATCTCATCCGGCGCTTTCGCACGCTGATGACCGAGTTCCGCGACCAGGACCGGTCGCTTCACGTGCGGGGCTTCGTCGGCAGCGTGACACTGGTGGCGTTGATGACGGGCGGCCTGTTCCTGGTCTTCTTCCGCGTGATTTCCGCGGTATTCCAGGGCCGCTTGACGCTAGGCGACGTGGCGGTGTTCGGCGGCGCGACGGCCCGGCTGCGCCTTTCGCTCGAACGCGCGATAGGAACGCTGAGCGCGGCGATCGGTGAGGCGCTGTACATCGCGAATCTCCGCAGATTCCTGTCGGTCACGCCCGCCATCGTCGACGGATCGCGGCGGTTTTCCGGTGTCGCCCGTGGAGAGGTCGAGGTCGTGAACCTCACGTTCACGTACGATGGCTCGACTGAGCCGGCACTGCACGACGTGTCGTTGCACATCCGGCCCGGCGAAATCGTCGGACTCGTGGGCGAGAACGGCGCCGGGAAGTCGACACTCATCAAGCTGCTGTGCCGCCTGTACGAACCGGGCAGCGGAAGCATCCGGTTCGACGGCACCGATATCCGGGAGCTGTCGATCGCTTCGTATCACCAGCTCATCGCCTCGGTGCTGCAGCCGGTCGGTCGTTACGAAGCCTCGGCGGCCGACAACGTGGCCTATGGCGACTGGGAGCGCCTGCTCGGTGAGCGCGCCGCCGTCGAACGCGTGGGACGTGAGGCAGGGATAGACCCGTTGTTCCGCGAGCTGCCCCAGGGCTACGACACGCCCATCGGGCGCCGGTTTGGATCGCGCGACCTGTCCGGCGGCGAATGGCAGCGCGTGGCGATCGCGCGCGCACTCGCGCGTCCCGCCTCGCTGCTGATACTGGACGAGCCCACGTCCAGCCTCGATGCCCGCGCGGAGTTCGAACTGTTCAGCCGGTTTCGCGAACTGGCGGCGGGAAGAACCACGCTGCTGGTGTCCCACCGGTTCTCCACGCTCAGCATGGCCGACCGGATCATCGTGATGGAGGACGGCCGGATCGTCGAACAGGGAACGCACGCGCAATTGATCAGGGATGGGGGCTTGTACGCCACGTTGTATTCGCTGCATGTGCGACTCATGCAGGCGCCGGAGCCGCTCCGTGACGGCTGAACGACTCGCCGGAGGATTCGAGTTCGATGGGTTCCGTGCGCGCGCGGAATCCGTGCACGAAGCGACCTTACATCAGCCGTAGCGTTCCAACGCCTTACGAGAGTCAGCGCGAGAGGCTAGAGTGCGGGATCCTCACCCTCCTGGGGACAGACATCTGCAAGGTGCGCGCCTGCCCCCGGTTCCCTTACGTTAGGCGGACCTGACTCATGCTGCTCGATTCCATCAAACGTATGTTCGGCACTCAGCAAGCCGAACCAGTGGACGCGCCACCGCCGGGTGTGGAGCCGCTTCACCTGGCGGCCTGTGTCCTGCTGCTCGACATCGCGCACGCCGATGGCGAGTTCTCCGACGCCGAACGCACGCACATCGAGCGTGTCCTGGAACGCCACTTTTCACTTCCTGCGGAAGCAGGTAAGGCGCTGATGGAGCTGGCCGACCGGGAACGTCGCAACGCGGTCGATCACTTCCAGTTCACGTCGCAGTTGCGCGCGAACTACGACACGGGACAGAAGATGGTGCTGGCGGAAATCATGTGGGGAATCGTCCTGGCCGACGGGCAGGTCGCCGAACACGAACATTATCTCACACGGAAGATCTCGAACCTGCTCGAGCTCGAGCCGGGTTATCTCTCGGCGGCGAAGGACGCCGCTGCCCGCAAGCGAACCGAATAACGGACCCAGGGCCCGCTCTGCCACTTCCCCGCGGTTCCGATCATCGCCGTGTTCAGTGCGGTCGTGCTGCTCTCGAGTGCACGGGGCGCGATCGATGAATTCCGGCCTCGCGCAGGGCAAGGCTCCCATGGGTTCGATGAAGACCCTGCGCGATCGCGGAGTAGTGCAGGCGGGCGTAGCCGAAGCGGAAGCGAAATGGCGGGCGGCTCGGGCGTTTCTCGTCGACACGCTTCAGCAGGCGTGGACGCTCGGTCTTCCACCGGATTTGCCACTGCTCGTCTTCTAGAACGATTCGGAACCTGCACGGCCATATCGGTGCTCACCACGCGCTGATGTGGCCGTGGCTGTAGCGCAGTTCGCCAGCACCGGCCAGGCGGGTCTGGCGACGATGCTTGCGCACGGACATCGTTGGTTATTCGGCGCCGTGCGACGCGAGCGGATCCTCGCGGCCACCCGGAAAGAATTCGGGTTCGTGCGCGTCGTTCCACCCGACCCCGAATGGACGCTTCGCCACAACCGCGGCAGGAACGGTCCGCGCTCACTCCGTCCGTGGCATTTCCGCTCGTTGGTATTGGCGCGTCGGCCGGTGGCCTCGAGGCGTTGAGTCAACTTCTCGCCGCGGTGCCGCCTGAAAGCGAACTGGCGTTGCTGGTTGTCCAGCACCTCGACCCGAATCACAAGAGCCGCCTGCCGCAGCTTCTGTCTCTTGCGACGACGATGCCGGTGGTCGAGGCAACGGATGGCGAGCCGATCGAGCCGCGACGCGTGTATGTCATGCCACCTAACGCCAATCTGGGCGTTACCGATGGACGCATCAGGCTGACACCGCGCGACCAGTCGCCGCGACACTTCCCGGTAGACTACCTGTTCCGCTCACTTGCCGCCGAGGATGGCCGCCGTGCCATTGCCGTGGTGTTGTCAGGCTCCGGAACCGACGGCACCCAAGGCTGCAGCGAGATCAAGGCGGCTGCAGGTATTACCCTGGCGCAGGACGAGGAAACTGCAACGCATCCGGCGATGCCGAAGAGCGCGGTGGACAGCGGATGCATCGACTTCATCCTTCCGCCAGCGGAGATTGGTCGGCGGCTTGGACATATTGCGACGCATCCCTGGGTCCGCCCTGGCGATGATGCCCGGGAGGGTGAGGCAACCGCCGCCGAGAGCTATCACCTGGTGCTCAACGCCATACGGGGTCGTACCGGCGTGGACTTCGCCCTCTACCGCGATACGACCATCCGGCGGCGGATCATGCGACGCATGGCGCTGCACGCAGAACCGTCGATGGACCGCTACGCTGAGCGACTCAGCGACGACAGGGCCGAGCTCGACGCCTTGTACCATGACCTGTTGATCAACGTCACGAGCTTCTTCCGCGATCCGGAACTGTTCGACGTCCTCAAGTCGCGCGTCTTTCCCGAGCTCGCGAGGACCAAGGCGCCCAACGATCCGATCCGCGTCTGGGTCCCCGGCTGCTCAACGGGACAGGAAGCGTATTCGATCGCGATGGCGCTGATCGAGTTCTACGACAACCAGGCGGTCCGACCCGCGATCCAGATCTTTGCCACTGACCTGAGCGAACAAACCGCGCTCGACAAGGCGCGCGCAGGCGTCTACCCCGTCACGATAGAAACCGAAGTCACCCCGGAGCGATTGCAGCGGTTTTTCCGCCGCGAAGACAATCACTACCGGATTGACCAGGCCGTCCGTGACTGCTGCGTTTTCGCGCGTCACAACCTGATTGCCGATCCGCCATTTTCGCACATCGACATGATCAGCTGTCGAAACGTGCTCATTTACCTGAGCTCACCGCTGCAACGGCGCATACTCCCGACGTTCCATTACGCACTCAATGTGCCGGGTTTCCTCGTGCTCGGCGTGGCGGAGACCATCGGCGACAGCGCGGACTTGTTCGACCAGGTCGATCGCACCTACCGCATTTTCTCGCGCCGGAACGGTGTTGTCAGGCACCCATTTTCTCCTTCGTCGCTCTCCCAGCTGGTTACGTCACAGCACCAGCAGCGGTCGCCAACGTCAGCGCCCGCGGCGCACGACTTCCAGCGTGAGGCAGACCGGATCCTGCTGGGAAGATTTTCGCCGCCGGGTGTGCTGGTGGACGAGAACTTCGACATCCTCCAGTTCCGTGGTCGCACCAACGCCTACCTGGAATCACCGGCGGGCGATCCGACAAATAACGTGCTGAAAATGGCCCGAGAGGGGCTGTTCCTCGATCTGCGCAACGCCCTTACCGAAGCAAGCAAGCAAAACATTCCGGTGTCGCGAGCGGGAATCAGTCTTCGGCGGGATTCCGGGCTCGTGGAGATTGGGCTCGAGGTCCTGCCGGTGCTGTTGAGCGGTGCCGCGTGCTTCCTCGTGCTCTTTCATGAAGGCAGGAAGAATCCACCACGGGAGCAGATGCAGGCGTCTCCCCTGTCCGAAGCCGACTCCGCGCGCGAGCAGGTGCAGGTGCGCCAGGAATTGGTGGCGACGCGCGAGTACCTGCAGTCAATGATCGAGCAGCAGGACGCGGCCAACGAAGAGCTGCGGTCCGCAAACGAGGAGATTCTCTCCAGCAACGAAGAGCTGCAGAGCACCAACGAGGAACTGGAGACCGCCAAGGAAGAGCTGCAATCGGCCAACGAGGAACTCTCGACCCTCAACGAACAGTTGCAGCGGCGCAACCTCGAGCTCGACCTCGTCAATAGTGACCTCACCAACCTCCTGGACAGCGCGGACATTCCGGTCGTGATGGTGGCCGGCGACCGGCGCATCCGCCGCCTCTCGCCGCCGGCCCGGAGTGCGCTCGGCCTGCTACCCACCGATGTGGGACGGCCGATCGGAGACATGCGGCCGGCGGTCATCGTGCCTGACCTGGAACGGATCATCGGCGACGTGGTCGAGAAAATGCAGACCTTCGAGCGCGAAGTCCGTGACCGCGACGGGCGGTGGCACCTGTTGCGTGTTCACCCGTACCGGACCGCCGACAACCGGATCGACGGCGCGGTGGTGGTCCTCGTCGACATCGACCAGATGCGCCGTGACCAGGAGAAACTCGTCAGGCAGTCCACGCTGATCGAGTTGTCGCAGGACGCGGTGGTTACCAGGGATGCCGAGGACCGCATTCTCTCGTGGAATCGTGGCGCGGAAGCCATCTACGGATGGACGGCCGCGGAAGCGGTCGGCCAGCGGATCAGCGAACTCCTGCGGACCAACGCCGAGCAGTGGGCGTCGCTCAACCACGCGCTGCAACGCTCCGATGTGTGGGACGGCGAGTTGACACAGACCCGCAAGGACGGCACCCCCATCCTGATCCATTGCCGCGAAGTACTCATTCGCGACGAGTCGGGGCGGCGGGTCGCCGTCCTGGCGATCAAGCGCGACATCACGCAACTACGCCGGACAATGGAAGACCTGCGCGAAGCCGACCGGCGGAAGAACGAATTCCTGGCGACGCTGGCGCACGAGCTCAGGAATCCGCTCGCCCCGATCAGGAACGCCATCGAGATCATGCGGATCGCCAGTGCCAATCGCGAAGCGATCGCGCAGTCGCGCGAGATTCTGGATCGTCAGGCCACGCAACTGGCCCGCATCGTCGAGGACCTGGTCGACCTCGCGCGTATCGTCGAGAAAAAGATCGAAGTGCGCAAGGAGCAGGTCGCGGTCGCCTCTGTCGTGCAGATGGCGCTGGACTCGACCAGGCCACTCTTCGAGTCCAATCAACACGAGCTGAACGTCGAGCTCCCGGAGGAGCCAATTTACCTGCACGCAGATCCGGTTCGGATCGCACAGGTACTCGTCAACCTGCTGAACAACGCGTCGAAGTACACGGATCCTGGCGGCCGCATAACGATTTCCGCCGAACGATCGATGACCAGGGACCGCGTCGACTCGAAGAACACGAAGGCGTCGCGAAAAACGGCGAAGATTCGGCCGGCGACCGAGGGCTCGGATTCAGGTGAGGTCGTGATTCGTGTCAGCGATACCGGCCGCGGCATTTCACCGACCCTACTGCCTCACGTGTTCGAGATGTTCACACAGGGTCCACGGACAACCGCCCAGGGTCGCGGGGGCCTGGGTGTGGGGCTGGCGCTGGTCAAGAGTCTGGTCGAGATGCACGGCGGCACGGTGGCCGCTATCAGCGAGGGCATCGGCAAGGGAAGTGAATTCGTCGTGCGGCTGCCAGCGGACAAGCGACGGGTCCTGAGAACGCCCCGGAAGCCGGAGGACGAAAGCACGTCGTCCCGCCGGATTCTTGTCGTGGATGACAACGACGACCAGGTCGCGAGCCTGTCGACACTGCTGGAGGTAATGGGCCATCGCGTTGAAGTCGCCTCCACGGGAGAAGAAGCCATCGCCAAGGCAAGCGAGTTTCGTCCTGACCTCATGCTGGTCGACATCGGACTGCCGGGGATCGCCGGCTACGAAGTGGCGCGTCGTATCCGGGAGGACCCCGATCTCCAGGACGTGGTTCTGGTCGCGCAAACGGGGTGGGGGAGCGACGAAGATCGTCGACGCTCAAAGGAGGCGGGCTTCGATCGTCACCTCGTCAAGCCGGTAAGTCGCGGGACGCTCCAGGAAATCCTGAGCATGTTGCCCACCTGAGCAGTGGTGCAGGAGAGTCGGCGGGGCGCCTAGGTTTATCGGCACATGGACCCGAGCACACGGTTCCTCGAGAAGTGGAAAGCGCGCCGGCGATCCCCGCCCGGTCGCCTGGACGTCATCCATGACGTGGACAGCCCCGTCCTCGGCCGGTCAAGGGACATCCTCGTGTACCTGCCGGCCTCGTACGAAAAAAGCACGCAGCCGTATCCCGTGCTCTACATGCACGACGGGCAGAACCTGTTCGATCCCGCCACATCGTTTGCCGGTGAGTGGGGTGTCGACTCGGCGCTCGCCAAGGCGCCGCGAAAGGGACGACGGGCGATCGTCGTCGGTGTGCCGAATGCCGGCATCGACCGGATCGGTGAGTACACGCCCTTCGTCGACCAGCGCATCGGGGGTGGCGATGGCGATGAGTACCTCGACTGGCTGGAACAGCACGTCATGCCGATGGTCGAGGCACGGTACCGCACGATTCCCGGACCCGCGGGCGTGGGGATCGCCGGTTCGTCGCTTGGTGGCCTGATCAGCCTGTACGCGTTCTTCCGGCAGCCAGCCCGTTACGGCTTCGTCGGCTCGCTGAGTCCGGCGCTCTGGTTCGCCGAGGGGGACATCTTTCGGTTTGTCGAGTCGGCGGGATACGTTCGCGGCCGGATCTACCTCGATGTCGGAACGAAGGAAGGCGAGGGCACGCTGGCCAATGCGCGGCAGATGCGTGACCTCCTCATCGAGATGGGCTACCAACGCGGACGGGACCTGATGTGGGTCGAGGACAAGGGCGGCTTGCATAACGAGGCGGCGTGGGGGAAACGGCTGCGGCCAGCGCTTCCCTTCCTGCTCGGCGGCGTGCCGGAATGAGCACCCGCATGCCGGGGCACCACCGCTCATGGCACTCACCCATCCTGGGCCGCACGATGCACGTGCGCTGGTTCGGTGAGCGTGGTGCCCGGCTGTTCGCGTTCCCGACGACGATGGGCAACCATAACGAGTGGCCCAACCGGTACATGCCCGACGTGCTCCGCGAGCACATCGAGAAGGGCTGGCTCCAGCTCTGGTGCCTCGACCACAACCACGACCTGAGCTGGTACGCCAAGGAAACGCACCCGGGGCATCGCGCCTGGCTTCACCTGCAGTACGATCGCTACATCCGGGAGGAGCTGTTGCCGTTCACGGAATCGGTGAACGCCAACCCGTTCGTGATCGCGACCGGGGCGAGTTTCGGCGGCTTTCACGCCATGAGTATCGGGCTTCGCAACCCGTCACTGTTCCATCGCGTCATCGGGATGAGCGCGATGTACGACATCAAGGGGATGACCGGTGGCTATTCGGACGGCAACGTCTACGCCGGTAATCCGATGGATTTCATGCAGCACGAGCACGACCCGGCACGCCTGGCCGCGTTCCGGCGGCAGGACATCATCATCGCGATCGGGCGCGGGGATCCCAACTTCCAGGAGAACGTCGCGTTCTCGACCATCCTGTGGAACAAGGGAATCGGCAACGCGCTGCGCATCTGGGATGGACACGCGCATGACTGGCCGTACTGGGAACAGATGATCGTTCGGTATGTGGGGGGGCATGACTAGGGCACGGGCACGGGGCATCGGGCACGGCGATGTGCATTCGTGCCCTGTGCCCTGTGCCCCGTGCCCCACGCCCCGTACTTCTGATTCGGAAACCATATGACTAAGCGGATCGGGCTTTTTGTGGGTCGCGAGTGGAGCTGGCCTCCCGCCTTCATCGACGAGGTCAATCGCCGCGCGCAGGGGGTCGTGGCCGAATTCGCCAAGGTGGGCGCCGAGCCGTTCGATGCACCAATGCCGTACGACGTCATCATCGACCGGATCTCCCACGAAGTCCCGATGTACCGGTCGTACCTCAAGAAAGCCGTCCTCGAGGGAAAGACGGTCATCAACAACCCGTTCATGTGGACGGCCGACGACAAGTACTTCGGCGCGATCCTCGTGTCGAAGCTGGGCGTCGCGTCGCCGAAGACCGTCCTCGTGCCTAACAAGGACTACGTTCCCGGCATCATTCCCGGCGAAAGCCTCCGCAACCTGAAGTATCCGCTCGACTGGGGCGCGGTCCTCGACTACCTCGGACTGCCGTGCATCCTGAAGGACGCGCATGGCGGCGGGTGGAAAGCGGTCCATGTCTGCCACTCGCTCGATGAACTGATCCACCACTACGACAACTCCGGCCTGCTGACGATGATCGTCCAGGAGTTCATCGAGTGGGACCAGTTCGTCCGTTGCCTCTGCATCGGTCGCGACGAGATCCTCCCGATGAAGTACGATCCCCGCGAGCGGAAGTACCACGTCGAGCACGAACATCTTTCACCCGAACTCGGCGCCCGCATCGTCAAGGACTCGAAGACGATCGTGAACGCACTCGGCTACGACATGAACTCCATCGAGTTCGCGGTGCGGAGCGGCGTGCCATACGCCATCGACTTCATGAACCCGGCGCCGGACATGGACGTGTATTCGCTGACACCGGAGTATTTCTCCTGGGCGGTGCAGAAGATGGCGGACATGGCGATTCGTTATGCGCTGGAACCGCGAACCGCGTTGGGCGAGGCGCGATGGTCCAGGCTGTTTTAGGGCACGGGGCACGGGGCACGGGGCAC
>CBIHMX010000041.1:0-10731 GCA_966211115.1 uncultured Gemmatimonadaceae bacterium
CTTCCCCCGTTACCGCGAGGGAGGTCTCCTGCGTCAATTGGGGGAACGTTTCCCAGACCTCGGGCGGCACCTGCGACTTCACCAGCACGGCCTGCAGCAGGCCAGACCCGTCCCTGAGGACGATGAACGCGATCTTCCCTGAAGACCGCAGGTGCGATACCCACCCCCGCACGGTGACCGTCGAGCCAACGTGCTGGGATAGATTCGAGATCGAGGAAGAGAGCGGCACTCGCGGGGGCGGTAAAAGGGAGAGGGAAAGGTAGACACTGAAATAAGGAATGGGGATTCGCCCGAATTATCCGATATCAGTAGCGATACCCAGTCCCACTAACCAATAACCACTACCAGTCACACAACCCCGTTGACCCTCCAGACCCGCTTAAACCTCGGCATCCTCGCGATCGCGATCGTCCTCGTCGCGCCGCTGGTGCTGTCATTGCGTGCCCTGCAGCAGGTGCAGGTGGATTCCGGCACGCTGAGGGACCATGAGTACGCCGCTACCCTGCTCCTGGGGCGCATGCGCGTTGCGCACGACGAGATCGAACTGAACACGTCGTACATCCCTGTTTTCAATAACGACAGCACCCAGACCGCGTACCTCGAACAACTCACGGCGCTGTCTCGGCAGACCGACACGCTCGCCGAACTGACCGAATCGGCCATGGTTGGCCAGGTCCGGTCCGCACTCGCCAGGGTGTTCGAGCAGGCGCCCAGCGCGTTTGCGCTGGCGCGCGCGAACCGCGTCGCCCGGCGCGACTCGGTCATCAACACCCTCATCACGCCCGCGCTCAACAACGTTGGCCGTATCCTGGACAACACCGGTGGCGGTCTCGAACAGCGCACGGCCGAACGAGTCGACGAATTCGGCGCCCGCACGAGTGAAGCCGGCGTCCTGGCGCTGAGTGCGCTTGGCATCGCCATTCTCATTGCGTTCGGTGTGGCATTGTGGTTGACGCGGTCGATCAGCAGTCCCCTGCGCGAGCTCGACGCCGGTATGCGGGCGGTCGCTGAGGGACACTTCAAGCGGCCACTCGCCATCAGCGGTGATCGCAGCGACGAGTTCGGGCGTCTGGCCGAGAGCTTTCGCTCGATGGCGGCGCAGCTCGAGGAGCTGGACCGGTTGAAGGCGGAGTTCGTCTCCATTGCCACACACGAACTGAAAACGCCGGTCAACGTCATGCTGGGCTACCTGCAATTGTTGCAGGAAAACGTCTATGGCGAGCTGACCGACAAGCAGCGGGACATTGCGGGAACGCTGGTGTCGCAGACGCAGCAGCTGTCGCGCCTCATCCGTCAGTTGCTCGACGTGAGCCGGTTCGACGCCGGCGGCGGCAAGCTGGAAACGCGACCGGTCGTGCTGGCGGAATTCCTCGACGACCTGGAACGAGCCTTCCGCGTCCTGGCGCTGCAACGCGAAGTGCAGTTCGACGTGAAGAGCGACCGCGATATCCCGCATGAGGTGCTCTGGGACCCGACGCGAATCAACGAAGTACTCGGCAACCTGCTGTCGAACGCGTTCAAGTTCACCAACAAGGGTGGTCGTGTGTCGCTCGCGGTCGGTCGCGAAGGCGATCAGGTGCGCATGGAAGTCGGTGACACCGGCGCGGGCATTCCGCGCGACCAGCTGCCGCACATCTTCGAGAAGTTCTACCAGGCCGACACGCAAGCGCCGCTGGCCCTCCGCGGCGCCGGCCTTGGCCTCGCCATCGCCAAGAGCATCGTCACCGCGCATAACGGCACCATCGACGTGGAAAGCCGGGTCGGCGTGGGCACGACGTTCACGATCCGGCTCCCCATTCGCGTGATCCGCAGGCCATCGACGAACATTCCGGTTCAGGGGTCCGTCGCCTGAGGGTGTCGGAAGAGTGCGGTGCTTTCGCCGCTCCCTTCGCGAGGGTGGAATGCGCGTCACTGCGGTCTTGCTTGCCTGCACCATCACGAGTGCCTGCCTGCCGGTCATGCCGCATCCGACTCGCGTCGACGCCGCCTTTCGCGTGGGTGTCGCCTCCGGCATTGCCATGGTCGTCGACTCCAACACGACCCGCGAGGACGTCAGGGCCGTCGGCGTTCCCTTTGCCGACCTGGATGTCGCGTTAGGTATCCGCGATACCACGAGTGTGGACAAACCCGGGGTGCGTCTGGCGGGCAGCGCCGGAATGACCGGTATCGGCGGGTCGGCGTACCTGGAACTGCCGCGCCGGATGTTCGGGATTCTCGATGCCGGAGCGGGGATCGCCTATCATCGCGGCAGCTTCAACACCCTGCTGCCTTACGCGCAGTTCGGCGGTCCCATTTCCCGCGATGCCGACTGGTTCGTCCGGAATGCGGTAGCCTTCGTCCGGAACCCGACCGACCACGAGTCGGCCACGCTCTGGATGCCGTCCGCCGGAATGTTCAGGAGAAACGGATCCCGCATGAGTTCCGTATACCTCGCGGCCGTCATCGGTGGGCAACCGCGAATACGACGGTACTGCGTGATCTACCGCTGCATCCCCTACTCGAACCGCGACGTCCACACGTTCCTGATCGTGGGGGGTTCGGTGTCATTCGCGATCGCGACCCCACGCTACGGAGAACCACCGCCGAGTCGCCGGTGATGCCTCCTCGCCTGACTCCGCCGTCTCACGTCCTCCCTCACCCAACCCGAAACAACGCCATCGCCCTCGAGTAACGCTGGCCGAGCACCTTCCGCAGCGCCCTGTGCTCCGGCGCCTGCAGTTCCGGATCCTTCTCCATGACGGCGTCCGCTGCCTCACGCGCCAGCACGTTGAGCTGCTCGTCGCGGATCGGATCCGCCACGCGAAACATCGGCAGCCCACTCTGCCGCTCGCCGAAGAGATCACCCATGCCGCGCAACTGCAGGTCGGCGCGCGCGATTTCGAACCCGTCGTCGGTGTCGACCATGACCTGGAGCCGCGCCGCCGAGTCGGGCCCACCGCGACCCACCATGATGCAATACGACTCCTCGGCGCCGCGACCGACGCGTCCCCGCAATTGATGCAATTGCGACAGCCCGAATCGCTCCGGATGTTCGACAATCATCACCGTCGCGTTCGGGACGTCGATTCCCACTTCGATGACGGTCGTCGCGACCAGCACGTCGATCTCTCCGTCGCGGAACTTTCGCATGATCTCGTCGCGTTCGGCCGCGCCGATGCGGCCATGCAGCAACGCCAGGCGCCGTTCCTTCAGGACGCCTGACGAGAGCTCCTCGTACATGGTCGTCGCTGCCTTCAGCGCGAGTTTCTCCGAGTCCTCGATGATCGGGTAGACGATGTAGCCCTGGCGCCCCTTGCCGATCTCGCGATCGAGGAACGCCATCACCTTGTCATGCGCCGAGGCGTTTCGCAGCAGCGTGGTCACCGGACGGCGACCCGGTGGCCGTTCATCGAGGACGCTCACGTCGAGATCACCGTAGAGCGTGAGCGCCAGCGATCGCGGAATCGGTGTCGCGCTCATCAGCAGCGTGTCCGGCTGCTCGCCCTTTTCGCTGAGCGCCGCCCGGTGTTCGACCCCGAAGCGATGCTGCTCGTCGACGATCGACAAGCCAAGCCGGCCGAACTGCGTTTCCTTCTGGATCATGGCGTGCGTGCCGACGGCCAGCAGCGGTTCAGTCGACGCCAGCCTCGCGTCGACCGCCCGTCGCTCGGCCGCGCCAAGACTGCCGGTCAGCAGGACCGGTTCGATGCCTAACGGTGAGAGCAGGTGCGACAGGGTCCGCGCGTGCTGTTCGGCCAGCAGTTCCGTCGGCGCCATCAATGCGGCCTGGTAGCCGTTTTCCATCGCCAGCAACGACGCAAAGACCGCCACCACCGTCTTGCCACTGCCGACGTCGCCCTGCAGGAGCCGGTGCATCCGACGTCCCGAGCTCATGTCGGCAAAAATTTCCCGCACCGCGCGGGTCTGGGCACCCGTCAGGGTGTACGGCAGCGTCTCCTTCAATCGCGTCGTGAGCGTGCGTTTGTTCTCGAACATGATCCCGGCCCGTGGCGCCCGCGCCGCGGCGTTGGCGCGCCGATGCAGGACCTGCACGAAAAACAGCTCATCGAAGGCCAGCCGGCTGCGACCACGCTCCGCATCCGTCACCGACGCCGGCTGGTGCACCAGCATCAGCGCGTCCTGGATGCCTGGCAGTTCCGCCGGCTTCCGCAACTCGTCAGGCAGGTACTCGTCCACGAGCGGGACCAGCGCATCGAGATGTTGCTCGATGATCGAACGGATCTGTCGAACCGTCAGGCCTTCAGTGGCTGGATACACCGCGAGCACGCGGCCCGCGGCACTGCCCGGATCTTCGGCCCCGAGATTCACCCACTCGCGGGGTTGCAATTGCCGGCCGTGGAAAAAGCGGCACGGACCGTTCGCCAGCAGCACGTCGTTCTTCTGGATCGACTTGTCGAGAAACGGTTGGCCGGGCCACGCCGCCTCGATCATGCCCGATTCGTCGCGCAACACCGCCTGGAATATCCGGAGTCCCTTGCGGGTTGGAAGGATTCCCTTGGAGATCACGCGTCCGATGACGGTCACCTCCTGGCCGACGTCGACCGAACCGATCGGCGTGATGGTACTGGCGTCGTCGTAACGGTGCGGAACGTGATAGAGGAGGTCACCCGCCGTCTGGATGCTTAGTCGCTTGAGCAGGTCAGCGCGGCGCTCACCGACGCCCTTCAGGAACTGCACGGGCATCTCGAGATAAAGCCGCGACTTCGTGTTGGTCGCCACCTACCCCTCCAGCACCTCTCGCGCGAATTCGTCGGCGTCGAACGGCTCGAGGTCGCCAACCTGTTCGCCGGTGCCGAGAAACTTGACCGGCGCATTGATCGCTTCGTGCACCGCGACGACGATCCCGCCTTTCGCGGTGCCATCGACCTTGGTCACCACCAGGCCGGTAATGGGAACGGCAGCGGCAAAGGTCCTGGCCTGCGCCACCGCGTTCTGCCCGATCGTGCCATCGAGCACGAGCAGCGTTTCGTGCGGAGCGTCGGGACGGCGCTTGCCGATGACGCGGACGACTTTCTTCAGCTCGTCCATGAGGCTGTCGCTCGTGTGCAGCCGGCCCGCGGTATCAACGATCACCACATCGGCACCGCGGTTGGTCGCGGCATCGATCGCGTCGAACGCAACGGCCGCCGGATCTCCACCGGCCTGCCCGCCGATGAAGTCCGCGCCGGACCGCGTCGCCCAGATCTTCAACTGGTCGATGGCCCCGGCGCGGAATGTGTCGGCCGCCGCCAGCATCACGCGCTTGCCCTCGCCTCGCAGTCTCGCCGCGAGCTTGCCGATGAACGTCGTCTTCCCCGCACCGTTGACCCCGATGACGACGATGACCGCCGGCTTTTCGGTGTCGAGCTGCAACGCCGTATCCGACGCGCCACTGCGTAGCGAGCCCGCGATGCTGGCCCTCAGGGCCGCCAGGAATTCGTCCTCGGACTTGATCTCCCCCCGCGTCGCGAGCCGCTTCACGTCGTCGACGAGGCGCAGCGTGACCGGCACGCCAAAGTCCGCCTCGAGCAACAACTCCTCGAGGTCGTCGATCGAACCCGCCTTGACCCCGCCTCGCGCAATGACGTTGACGTCAGCGAGGGCGATGTCCTTGATGCGCTGCCACAACGAACGCTTCGGCGCGTCACCAGTTTTACGAAGAAGGGGCATGCCAGGGGCAGTTGAACAGTTTCCGTGTTCGCGAATTACGAGTTTACCGTTTAACCGTTCAGCTATCCAACTCTCCAACTCATCTCAGTCCCAATCGTTTCCTCAACATCCACTCGCCGCATAACGACAGAATCACGATGGCGAAGATCCAGCCGATTCCGCGCAGTCGTGGCGCATCCGTCAGCGCTTCTCCCGTCCCGATCTCGCCTTCCACTACCGACGGCCGCTTCGGCAGGACCTCGGCCGACTGATTGACGACGAGAACGGACGTGCCGCCGTTCGCTGAAATGTCATAGATCCCCGCGTTCACCGGGGGCGTTTCCGTGAAGAGCTGGCCGGAAGCAAACCGGACGACCACCGAGTCCGTGTCTGTCCCGCCGCGCCTGGCGAGCGCCACCGTGGTCACCGTGTCGTTAGGCGATCCCCGGCGCCAGCGCACCGGCTGACCCTCGCGGATGGCGCCATCGGCCGGGCTCGCCGACCGGCGATCGGCGCGTTCCGCGGCCAGCCAGTCGATTACGCTGCCCCAGAATGCCGAGTGTGCCGCGGCCGGCGCCCCGCCGCGAAAACGCCAGCGCCAGAATCCGCTCGCGGGCACGACCACGGTGCGCTTCGGCCGTTCCCAACCCACCGCGGCAACGCGTCGTTCGAGGCGACGCGCGCGCCGGGTTTCCAGGATTTCGAATCCTGATCCTTCCGGGACGGATATGGTTCCCACCTCCAACGGTGGCAGGCTGTCCCACGGCGAGCCGCTCAGCGCGGTCGCCATCGGCGACGATGGAGCACCCGTCGCATACCACTCCTCTCCGGGCGTCTCCGGCGGCGGCACGAGCAGGACGGATCCCCTGGCAAAGCTGCGCGGTTCACCGAAGATCGCGGTGTCGCCATGCAGCACGAGCAGTGGCGCCTCACGAGCGGCACGCCGCACTTCCTCCTCGTCGACCATCTCCAGCGAGCCGCCTTCCCGCCAGCGACCGGTCGCGACCCGGTAGAACCCTCGCGTCGGGAGCAGCACCGTGCCGCGCAGCACGGACGCGAGGTCGCGGACGTCGTAGTCCGGGGCGGTGGAAACGATGACCGCGCCCGCGCCCGGCATCACGTCGACCGCGACCGCCAGCGAATCGTTGGCTGGAGTCCGGTCGCCGCGCGCGTCGATCGCGGCCGCGATGATCAGCGATCCGGTGACGTTAGGCACGGGCACCCTGGCGCGCACGACCCGCTCGCCGTGCGGCCCGACGGAGTCGACGTTCAGCGTCGACACCACGCGGTCTCCCATCGTGAGCGTGAGCCGGCCCGGCGGACCGCCGCTCCCCGATGCGGTGAGCGCCACGTCGACGTCGAGCGTATCTCCGCCAACGGTCGCGCGTGGAACCCGGATTTCCGTAATGGCGACGTCGGCGCCATCTCCGGCGCGCACCACGACGATCGCCGATCCCCCCACGAGCGGGGCGAGCGCCTCCGGGTCCTCCAGCTCGCCATCGGTGTAAATCCGGAGCGGCCGCCCCTCGGCCATCGCGCGGTCGACCGCCGGCTTCACTCGTGAGGCATCGTCCGACGCCGACACGCTGCCGGAATCAGACCTGGTGGAATCCCCGAAGAGCAGCAGCCCGTCGTCGGCATCACTCCGCGCGCGCCGCAGCGCCGTGGCGAACCGGCTGGAGTCCCCGTCGCGCAGCCAGCTCGACGACACGTCCAGCGCCACCAATGCCGGCGCCGGCCTCGCCGCCCCCAGTGCGGCATTGAGGATGAGCGCCACGAGCCCGGTGACCGCGACCAGACGCAAAGCGGCCGAGAGGAACGTGAGTCCTCCTCCCGGCTTCAGTCCATAGACAAGCACGACCGCGGCCGCACCGGCGGCCACTGCGGCGATCCAGATGAGCATGCAAGAAAACTACCTGACGAGCACACGCTTGCGACTGGGGACACGTCAGATCCGCAATTGGAATGTCACGCGCTGACGAGGAGCCGCGTGGGACCTCCATGCTTTTCACCGCCAGGGACGCCAAGAACGCCAAGGGTGCGCGACCCCAGGTGATGGCATGACCTCGGCGTACCTTGGCATCCTTGGCGGTTCGTCTTATCGAAGCGCCAGCCCAGCGTGCTCCCTCATGACTTCACGAGTGAACTCCCCGGTTGGGCCACGACCGAAATGCAATCCGCGTCAATTCGCAAAATCCGCGACGACTCGGTTCTCCAGGCTGTTGACCTGCCGCGAAGATCCGGTTGAGCGCTCACGACGCTCTAACCCCGGATCAGCAAAAAGAATCGGCGCCCCAAGAGGAGCGCCGACTTGATCTTCGCGTCCGTCGCGACCGATTAATTGACGTTCACCGTCGCGACGCGACTGCTGGGGAGCTGTCCCTCGATCATCGCCAGGTACCTCTGCCGCAGCATGTCGAAATGGGCACGCTGGTTCGCGGGGAGCGGCGGGCCGGCTTTGGCCTGCAGCGTCGTGCGGGGATTACGGGCCACACCGTTGACCAGCACCTCGAAGTGAAGGTGCGGGCCCGTCGCCAATCCGGTCATGCCGACGTAGCCGATCGTCTGGCCCATCGCCACGCGGGTGCCAGAGCGCACGCCCTTGGCAAAGCCGCGCAGGTGGCCGTAACGGGTCACGATGCCATTCGGGTGACGCACATCGATCATGTTGCCGTAGCCGCCGCGCACGCCGGCCGCGATGACGACACCGTCGCCGATGGAACGAACCTGCGTACCGGAATTGGCGGCGTAGTCCGTCCCCTGGTGCCGGCGGAAGGTGCCAAGCACGGGATGACGCCGCCGGCCGAAGTTGCTGGAAATCCGCCGGAACTCGAGCGGTGCGAGCAGGAAGCTCGAGGCAAGCGACTTGCCCTGCTGGTCGTAATAGCGCGACCGGCCATCGATCATGTGCCGGATGGCTTCGATGGTCGAGCCACCGTTCGTGAACGTCGCGGCGAGGACGTCGCCGATGCGTGTGTGTCCACCGGGCAACCGGCTGCGCTCCACGAGTACCGTGAACGCGTCGCCCGTCTGGACGTCGCGGCTCATGTCGATACGGAACTCGAAGATGTTCGCCACCGACCAGGCCAGTTCCATCCGGGCGCCGGACGGAAGGTCGCTTCCGGCTGCGTCGATCCCCTCGTAGAGGTTGTCGGTGATTTCACCGCTGACGACGAGCGTGTCGGTCGTCCACGGAATCGAATCGACGGTGGCGGTCCAGCCCGAATCGCCGCGGATGACCCGCAGGATGCGATCGATGCCGACGTAGAAGTTGACCTGGCGCGGCACGGAGTCTTCGGGAAGGGCGCCGAAGGACACCTTCATGCCCTGACGGACTCGATTCGGGTTCAGTACATCAGTCGAGCTCGCGGCATCCAGCGCGGCCAGCATGTGGTCGCCGGAAACGCCGCCGCGTTCCATCACGATTCCTATGGTTTCACCTCGACCGACGGAATCGACCCGCTCCTGCCACGCCGATGCGACTTCGGCAACATCGGCAAGGATCGGCTTCCGGTCAGGAAGTGGCTTCATGAACGCGATCGCGAGGGCCGCCAGGCCTCCGGATACGGCGTAGGTGATTGCTCTAGCGGCCCACGGTCTCAATCCATCTGTCTCCGAATGAAGGTCGGGATATCCATGTCCGTCAGCTCCGGCTCCTGTCGTTGCGGAGGAGAGGGCGGAATAACGCGTCGTGACGCTCCGTCCGCCAGTGGAACAACGGTACGCGGGGCAGGTGCTGCCGCGCGACCCGGGCTCCGTTGCGTGAGCGGAATCACATTGCGCTGAACCGCCGCTGCTGGCTGGGAAACTCTGGTGGATCCCCCGACCAACCCGACCTCGACATGACGATCGAAGCCGGTCGCAATCACGGTCACGCGAATCTCCCCTTGCATGGCGGGTTCGTTGACCGCTCCGAATATGATCTCTGCCTCATCGCCGACCGCGTCGTGAACGATTTCGGAGATCTGCGTGACCTCCCCGAGTGTGAGGTCATTACCCCCGGTGATGTTAAGGAGGACACCGGTGGAGCCGCCCACGGAGACGTTGTCGAGCAACGGACTCGAAATCGCCTGCTGGGCGGCTTCCATGGCGCGGTTTTCGCCGCGGCCGATGCCGGTGCCCATGAGGGCCGAGCCGCCCTCTTCCATGACCGTGCGGACGTCGGCGAAGTCGACGTTCACGAGCCCGGTGCGGGAGATGAGGGTGGAGATCCCCTGGGTGGCGTGGAGGAGGACTTCATCGGCCTTCTTGAGGGCGTCCTGGAACGGGATGCCCTTGCCGACCACGGCCAGGAGCCGCTCGTTAGGCACGACGATCATGGTGTCGACGTGCTTGCGCAGCTCGACGATGCCCTCTTCGGCCTGCCGCATGCGCTTCCGTCCCTCGAAGAGGAACGGCTTGGTCACGATGGCGACGGTGAGCGCGCCGGCCTCCTTGCCCAACTGGGCAATGACCGGGGCCGCGCCGGTCCCGGTGCCGCCGCCCATGCCGCAGGTCACGAAGACCAGGTCGGCGCCCGCGAGCACGCGCCCGACTTCGTCGCGGTTCTCCTCGATGGCCTGCTTCCCGATTTCGGGCCGCGCGCCAGCGCCGAGTCCGCGAGTGAGTTTTTTCCCGATCTGGATTTTCACGTCCGACTTGGACGCGAGGAGCGCCTGGGAGTCGGTATTGATCGAGATGAACTCCACGCTTTCGAGGCGTTCGTCGATCATGCGGTTGACTGCATTTCCGCCGCCGCCACCGACGCCGACGACTTTCATCTTGGCGTTCTGGGGTGGGGTCTCTTCGAGCTCGAAGATCATGCGCGCGTGGCTCCCATCGGGAAGGATGACCCGTGGGGCTGGCGCGCGAGGCCCCGATGCCTCCCGATCCAACCCCAAACGACGGGACCAATATACGCGGTTTCTTCACAAGTGCCATGTGCAATTGCATCGTTAGTCGTGGATTCACAAGTGGTTGCGAACCAAAATACTTTTCCACATTGAAACTGCTGACTCACAACTGTGACCGTTCAGTTTGGCTCGATTTGTTTCGTTTATTGCGTTTAGTGGCTCTCGGACCTAAGAATGCGAGGGCCCTAACGTGAGGCGGCAAATGACGGTG